>JASHSE010000546.1 GCA_030036975.1 Xanthobacteraceae bacterium
GACCACCGATCCGACCGTCGATTCGCAGATCGTTGCGCTGCAGGCAAGCGGCGCCAACGTCCTGCTGACTGCGGCCATTCCGAAGTTCGCCGCTCAGGCGATCCGCAAGGTCTACGACATCGGCTGGAAGCCGACGCATTTCCTTTCGAACGTTTCGGCGTCGGTCAAAGCGGCCCTGCAGCCGGCCGGACTTGATAAGGCCGTGGGCATCATTACCTCGGCCTACCTGAAAGAGCCGACCGATCCGCAGTGGCAAAACACGCCCGAATACAAGGCTTGGCTGGCGTGGATGAAAAAATACAACACCTCGGCCAACGTCGCCGATGAAAACGCCGTGTACGGATACTCCGTCGCACAGACAATGGTCGACGTGCTCAAGGCCGCGGGGAACAATCTCACCCGCGAAAACATCATGAAGCAGGCCACCAACATTCACGACGAGAAGCTGCCGATGCTGCTGCCCGGCATCGTGGTGTCGACAAGTCCGACCGACTACGCACCGATCAAGCAGATGCACTTGGCGAAGTTCAACGGCACCACTTGGCAGCTCTTCGGCGGGGTGATCTCCGGATCCGGCAACTGACCGCTGCGGCGCGGCGGCGGACGGCCGCCGACGCGCCGACTGCCGCGCCGTCTCCCGGCGTTGCCACGCGACGCCGGCGCCGTCTCCCGCGGTGATTCTGGACAACGTCGGCGCCACGCCGATCGTGTCGGCGCTGCTCCACCTTTTTGGCGAGTGACGTCACGGCCGTCGATCGAGAGCGCATTCCGCTGCAAGCGACAGAAATCGCGGCGCGCCGCGGGTTCGAACCAGTCCGGACATGGCCTTCTGGTAGAGGCCACGCGCTTTGTTGTGGGGATGGTCAACCGCCTCTTCGATCGTCAGCACCTGTCCAAAACAGACATCAGTTCCCTCGAGCAGGCGACGCCAATGCTCGCTGGGATATGTTGCGAACAGTTCCGAAAGCCGTGCCTTCAAACTGCGCCACTGATTGCGGTCGTACTGTGCGGCCGGATCGACGTCATCGAGCTGCAGCTTTTTCAAGAGCAGGGCGTAGAACTGCGGCTCCAGTGCGCCGATTGTGATGAAGCGCCCGTCCGCGCAGACGTATGCGTCGTAGAAAGGAGAATCGTAAAACGGGCTCGGCTCGGCGCCATCGATCTGACCGTTGGCGCGAATCCCTTGCACGATCATACCGAGCATGGCGACGACATCGACGATGGCGGCGTCGACCACGCGCCCGCGGCCACTGCTGCGGGCATCCAGTACGGCGCTGACCACGCCGAAGCAGAGACCCAGCGCTCCCGCCGCATCGCCAAGGACGGTCGGCGGCACGATGGGCGCCGTACCCGATCTCGCCGACAGCGACAGCAACCCGGTCACGGCGATGTAGTTGAGGTCGTGGCCCGCAGCCTGCGCCAACGGGCCGGTCTGTCCCCATCCCGTCATTCGCCCGTAAACGAGGCGCGGATTGCGGACCGCGCACGCGGCAGGCCCAAGTCCCAAGTGCTCCATCACTCCTGGGCGATTGCCCTCGATGAGGGCGTCGGCATCGGCAATAAGATCGAGCGCTGCAATCCTCCCGCCCGCCGTCTTCAAATCAAGGGTAATGATTTCTTTTCCCTGCCGCAGCGGATTCTCGGTGTTTTCACCGATCAAAGCGCGATCGACCGACGACTTAGTTGGGCGGGCGACTACGGTGACGTGCGCTCCCAAATCGCTCAACATGCGTCCCGCCAGCGGGCCCGGGCCAATGGCCTCAAACTCGATGACTCGCAAACCGCGCAACGGCCTTTCAATTGATTCATCCGTCAGCATATTGCTCGTTCTCTGTATCGGGCGTCAGTGGCACATGGAATGAGGTCGCGTCACTCTCCTGCCAATTTATGACATGATATTTGGCCGCAAACCATGTCCGATAAGGTATCGGCTATCGTATCGGAGCGCTGATCTGGAATTCCGAGAAGGCTATGTGTTAGGCGTGGCGCCGAAGATCGCGCGCATGTTTGCTGGAGGTTCCGGCGTCGCGCAAAGCGGCTCGCTCATAGCGGCGGCCGCGTCGGATACTCCGGCTGCATCTTCGCTGCGGCCTCGATCTTGGCCATGGCGGCAAGCGCGACGTGGTCGCGCCAGGGCTGCGCGATGACCTGCACCGCAATCGGTAGCCCGGCGCTGCCGCGCTCGGTGTCGCGGGCGATGCGGTCGACGAGATCACGACTTGGCGCGCGGTCGCTTTCCTCGTCCGCGCGCACGCTCGTGACCGGCACCACGCCAGCGGGGAAGCCGGTGACGTTGGCAAGCGGCGTGTAATTGCCGGGCATCGGCATCATGACGTTGGCGCCGTGGCGCACCGCCGGCAGCGGGTAAGCGGGACAAAGAATGAGATCAATCGGGCCACCGTCGGCCGTTTCTAGCGAGCGCAGCAAATCGCTGCGGAAATTCAACATCGCGGCGATCGCTTGCCAATAGTCATCGGCGCGGCCGGAGGCGAGCCGCCGCATGGTCGCGGCGGAACGCCGCTGGCCGATGGCGTCGAGCAGCGAGATCAGAGCGCCGCGCAGCCAAACGGGAATCGCGGCCGTGAGCAGCAATTGGCGGATATGGGGATCGCGGCGGTCGGCGCGCAGCATCCGCCGCATGACTTCTCCACGATCGCCGGAGAGACAGGCGAATAGAAAATCGCTCACGCGGCGCAATGGCGGCGGCTGCCAGTCCGCCGCCTTGGCGCCGGCTGCGGCGAGGATTTGTGCCGCCTCGATCACGGCACGCCGCGCCGCCGGTGCGGCCGGAAACTCGCCGTCGTCGATGACGCTGGCAAAACGCAAGGTGCTCAGATCGACGCTTGCCGGATCGCCGAGTTCCGGTCCTGGATCGATCGCCGGGTTGCGCACCCGATCAAGCACGCGCAGCGCCAGCGTGAGATCTTCGACGTGCCGTGCCATCGGCCCGACCTGGCTGACGATGCCGCGCTGGCCGCTGGGCAAACCGTGGCCGCAGTGATCGGGCGTGCGGCCGGCGGTCGGGCGGATCGAGCAAATCCCGCAGAACGCTGCCGGCACGCGCAACGAGCCGCCGATGTCGTTGCCGAGCCCGAGCGGCGAAGCGCCGGCGGCGATCACCGCGGCTTCGCCGCCCGAACTGCCACCGCACGACCTTTCCAGATTCCACGGATTGTTGGTGCGTCCGTAGAGCGGATTGTCGGTTTCGGTGTAGATGAGGAGCTGCGGCACGTTGGTCTTGGCGATCGGGATAGCGCCGGCGGCGCGCAACGCCGCCACATAGGGGTCGTCCGCGCTTTCGATCAGATTGCGCCGCGATGGCAAACCGAAGGTCGATGCCGTGCCGGCGAGATCGAAACATTCCTTGATCGTCACCGGCAGGCCGGCGAGCGGCGCAAGCTTCTCGCCCCGCGCCACTGCCTTGTCGACCTCCGCCGCGGTTTGCCGCGCGCTGTCGAACAGCTCGGCGGTGACGGCGTTAAGCGTGCCGTTGACGGCCTTGAGCCGGGCAATGAAGTATTCGACGGCCTCGGAAGACGACAGATCGCCGGCGGCAATGCGACGCGCGATTCCGCGCGCCGACAGGTCCCGCAACTGCCCTGCGGGCGGCGCTGTCGCGGCGGCCGAAATATCAGTGAGTGTCACGATTTGAAACCCGGAAACGGCGCGTCGGGCGCGCGACAGGTTCGATTCATTCGCGCCATTTGTCAATTTGCCATTTGCCTTTGCCATAGGCGAGTGCGTCGGCAAGCCGCTGCTGCCGGCCGCCGCGGCACCGGCATGGCCAAACGCGGTCTTCATCCAGAGCTTGCCGTTGCGCAATTCGGCCGCTGGCGCGGAGCGCACGGCCTCAATGCAATTCCTTGCGCAGGATTTTGCCGACGGTGCTTTTGGGCAGGTGTTCGCGGAATTCGATGATGCGCGGCCGCTTATAGTTGACGAGCCGATCCTTGAGAAAACTCGTGAGGTCGATTTCGGTGAGCGCCGGATCGCGCTTGACGATAAACAGCTTGACCGCCTCGCCGGTGTGCGCATCCGGCACGCCGATCGCCGCCGCCTCGAGCACGCCGGGATGGGTCGTGGCGACGTCTTCCACCTCGTTGGGAAAGACCTTGAAGCCGGAGACGATGACCATGTCCTTCTTGCGGTCGAGCAGCGTCAGGAAGCCCTGCGCGTCGAACGCGCCGATGTCGCCGGTGCGCAGCCAGCCGTCCGCCGTGAGTGCATTTTTGCTCTCATCGGGCCGCTGCCAGTAGCCCTGCATGACCTGCGGGCCGCGCACCCAAACCTCGCCATGCTCGCCGGTCTCGAGCATTCCACCATTATCGTCGCGGATGGTAACCTCGGTGGAGGGGATCGGAAGGCCCACCGTGCCAATCTTCGGCGCGAAGAACGGATTGATGCAGACGACCGGCGAGGCCTCGGTCAGGCCATAGCCTTCGGACAGACTGCAGCCGGCGATTTCGCGCCAGCGGCGGGCGACCTCGCTTTGCACGGCGGCGCCGCCGCCGACGGCGATGCGCAAGGAGCGGAAATCGAGCTTGGCAAAATCCGGATTGTTGATGAGCGCGTTGTAGAGCGTGTTGACGCCCGACATCCAGGTGATGCGGGCGCGGCGCATAACGGCGATCAATCGCGGCAGGTCGCGCGGATCGGGAATGAGGTAGTTCAAGCCGCCGAGCCGCGCGAACGCCAGTAAATTCGCCGTCAGCGAAAAGATGTGATAGAGCGGCAGCGGCGTGAGCACCCGCTCGTCGGTGCCCTTTTCGTCGGTGCCGCGCCAGGCGATGCATTGTAGGCAATTGGCGATCAGATTGCGATGGGTGAGCATCGCGCCTTTGGGCACGCCGGTGGTGCCGCCGGTATATTGCAATAAGGCGATGTCGTTCGGCTTCGACTGTGCGTCCTGGTAAGTCCCGCCCGGCCGGCGGCTGCAGGCGGCCTGCAGCATGGTGAATCGGTCGAACCGCCAGCCCGGCACGGCGCGTCGGATGTAAGTATTGGCGAAGTTGAGCAGCGCTCGCTTGAGCGGCGGCGCGAAGTCTCCGAGCCGGGCGACCACGACATGGCGGACTTGCGTCTCGGCAATAATCGTTGCCAGCTTGTGGGCGAAATTTTCCAGAATGACGATGACGTTTGCGCCGCTGTCGGCGAGCTGCTCCTTCAGTTCGCGTGGGGTGTAAAGCGGATTGACGTTGACCACGATCATTCCGGCGCGCAGCGCGCCGAGAAACGCTACCGGATAGGCGAGCAGGTTCGGCAGCATGACGGCCACGCGATCGCCCGCCCGGCAGTTCGCCGCTTCCAGGAGGAACGCCGCAAAATAGCGACTGTCGCGCTCCCACTGCGCGTAGCTCATGCGCACGCGCAGGCACTCGAAGGCCGGGCGCGCGGCGTTCCTCCGACAGGCTTCGAGCAGCATGGCCTGCAGCGACGGGTAAGCATCGGCATCGATGCTCCTTGGCACGCTTGGCGGATACGAAGAGAACCAAGCGGGCTCGCTCGCGCCTCCCGGCGTCGGCCCTGGAGCAATGTCGGGTTGAAGCGTCATGGCTTTGGTCATCCGTCCGGAGGTGCGACTGCGACGGCGCGCGCGGCCGATGCGGGACCGCGTGCCTCCCACAGATAATACACGAACATTCCAACCGCCATGGCGACGACAAACACGACCACCGGCGGCGAGCCCGTCGCCAAATTTTCGATGCCGGGTCCTGGACAAAGTCCGACCAAGCCCCAGCCGATGCCGAACAAGGCCGCGCCGGCGAGGAGCGGGCGATCGATCGCCGTCTGCTTCGGCCATTGATTTTGCGTTGCGAAAAGCGGCGAGCGCCGCCGGGCGAGCGCGTAGCCCGGGACGGTCACCGCAAGCGCGGCCGCCATCACCACGGCCAGGCTGGGGTCCCAATTGCCGCTCGGGATCGCCAATACGTCGAGGAAGCCCAGCACCTTATCGGGCCGGATCATGCCGGAGATCAACAAGCCCCAGCCGAACATGAAGCCGCAGAACAGACTTGCGAGCGCGCGCACGGCTCAACCTCCGACCAGGTGTCGCGTCAGCGCGACGACGATCATCGCCGCGGCCATGAAGACGCCGGTCGCGATGATCGAACGCGGCGACAACCGGGCGATGCCGCAGATGCCGTGGCCCGAGGTGCAACCGTTGCCGAGCCTGGTGCCGAAGCCGACCAGAAGACCGGCGGCGGCAATGACGGCGAAATTCGACGGCAGCCGCGGAATTGGCACCGCGTCGCCGATGAGCGCAGCGGAAAGCGGCGCCGCCAATAGGCCGACGATGAAGGCTGCGCGCCAGGCTCGATCGTTGCCTTGCGGTTCCAGCAGACCGGCAAAGATGCCGGTTATTCCGGCGATGCGGCCGTTAAGGCGCATCAGCAGGACGGCAGCAAGTCCGATCAGCGCGCCGCCGATCGCCGCGGAGATCGGAGTGAAATTGGCCATGCTTTGCCTCGTTCTTTGCCTCGGTTGCGAAAGTTCAAAGCGACGGTGTGTCGTTGCCATCGCGCGGCCAGCAAGCCGCAACCAGCAAACAATATGTCGTGAACTTTTTGATCGCAACTCTCGCCGCCGCCTAAATGGCGGTGTGCTCCGCCCGAGTCGAAAAAATCCATGCGCGCGGCCGCGGTTTGTCGTGGGCAATGTGCTATCTCCTGAGATAGCGGCGGAAGGATTTTCCACTGGCGAAACAATCCGAATTCCGGCCGCGCGCATTAAATCTCGATCACGAGGAAATGTTAACCGTGACTGGCTCCAGCTCCGGTCTCCTCGCGCGTGCGCGTATGTACGGCCATTAAGGTCAAAGCGGCGTCAGCGCGACGCGCGCGCATTGCTCCGACGAGCGATGTCGTTTGCAACGCTAAGGGCCTCTTTGCCTATTTGGCGGAGCTGACCGGTTATTGCGACATGAAAACCAACGA
>JASHSE010000547.1 GCA_030036975.1 Xanthobacteraceae bacterium
TGGTGCGCGCCATGCAAGCGGCGTTCGACGATGCCGGGCTTGGTCCGGCCGACATTCAATACGTCAATGCGCACGGCACCGGCACTGCCGCCAATGACGAGACCGAGACCAAGGCGCTGCACGAGGCGTTCGGACCGCACGCCAAGACGCTCGCGATCTCGTCGACCAAATCGATGATCGGGCACGCGCTCGGCGCCGCTGGCGCGCTCGAACTGGTCGCGACGCTGCTGGCGGTGCGCGACGGCATCGCGCCGCCGACCATCGGCTATATCGAGCCCGATCCGGCCTGCGATCTCGATTATGTGCCGAACACGGCGCGCGCGCTGGCGATCGAAGCCGCGATGTCGAATTCGTTCGCTTTCGGCGGGCTCAACGCCGTGCTGGCGGTGAAGCGGTTTGCGTAAAAGGGCTGCGTGTGAGCAAAAACTCCCGCGCTATTGCGACGTCGCGCTCGATGGATTGAACGCCGAGCAATGCTGCTACTATTCGTCTGCTTGACTTAACTCACACCCAAAAGTAACACAGCCGCCGGGGTCAAGGTCTGACGCCTCGCGTCATGAGGCAATCGCTGCTCATCACCTGCAACTGACGATCTGCACCGCTCGGCGGTGGCAGCGGCTTGGAAAATCATGAACTGGGGAGCTTGATATGGTCACTGAAGCGGAACTGACGTCGACCCGGCCCCTGTTCAAAACGATCAGCGCAAACGAGGCCGAGGTGGACCTCGGTCCGCTTGCCCCATTGGTCGGCACCTGGAAGGGATCCGGCGGCTGGAACATTATCGCCGTGCCCGCGCCCGGCGGTGATCAAGCGTTCACGCTCCTGCTCGAACCGATCATCGATACGATTACCTTCAAGCCGATCCTGGCGCTCGTTCCCAATCGCGGCGGCAACGTCGGAGTCATGCAGATTCCCGGTCTTTATTACGAGCAGACGGTCTACGAGCAGACGAACCCGACACAGCTCATGCATATCGAAAACGGCATGTGGCTGTTGATGCCGCTGCCGCAGCCGCCAATGGCAGGCTCGCAGAAACCACCGCCAAATTTGGTGCCACAGGTTGCGAGGCTGAGCACCATTCCGCACGGTAATTCTCTCGTCGCCGTCGGCGGAGTGACGGAAGCCAACGGCGGCCCGACCATACCGAGCAACAGCGCTTTCCCAGACGTCGGACAGGTGTCCTTCCTGCCCGGCTACACGGATCCTTACATGCGCCGGCAAATCAACACGACGGACATAAATCAGGTGCTGCGGGACGCGAACAAGGGCGTGACGATCCGGCAGACGACCACGCTCGACGTTTCCACCGACAATGGCGGCGGTGTCGCTAACATTCCCTTCATCCAGGCCCATGCCGACGCCCGCGGCTTCAAATGCACATTCTGGATTGAAACCGTCGGCGATTTACTATCCAAGCGGCTGCAATACTCCCAACAGGTCGATCTGTTCTTTATCAGCCGGCCCGATGGCGAGGGATTGGTGAAGTGGCCGCACATCACCGTCAGCACGCTCGCCAAGCAAGCCTGACGTTCTGCGCGAGCGCGCGGCTGTCCGCGCGGCCGCTCAACTCGCGCTACAAGCGGCCGCTCGGTGGAGCCACCAGCGGAAGGAGTAGCAAATAACTTTTTATTCCCCAGACTCCAATCACGACTCATGAAACAGATCAGCGCGATTTAGGCTTGATCTTCACCTGCACATCCCCGTTCACTCCTATAATACCAACCGTGCCTGTAACTTTGAATGATAACGCAATCTCCGTAATCTCGTAGTCCTTTAGGAGCCTTTCAATTTTGCGCGCAATTATTTTTGGCATCAAATTCATAAATGAATCGATGAGATCACTGTCGTCATTTCCTAACAGCGTCTCTCGCTTTAGGCCGGCCAACCGGTCCGCAAGGCGATCATCTTCTCCAAGCGTCCTCACGTCGTCGTTTGTAATGACAATTTCCAGCTGCTCGTTCATGGTATCAACTTAGTTGGGCGTTGGGTTGTCCGTATATTCCGAAGAAGAGACTAACGAGCCCCGTAAGGGACGACTCGCCAAAGATCCCAGCTTCCCGCAAGCGCTTCAGCTCCTGCGCTAATGTCAACCTGGATCCCTGACGACGAGCGCGGCGTATGCGCCACGTCAACAATATGTGTAAACGATGCGCGATCTTAATGCCCACCAACTCTGAGATCGGCAGCAACGGGGCTGCGACTGTGCAGCCATGGACGGTGGAAACAAACGCAGGTATTGGCAGCGAATCAAGGCCGAGACCTTCCTTTCGAATCTGGTTTGCAGGGTCGTTCTTCTTGCAAGTAAAGATGAAGAGTACTGCGTCACGATCTATAACTTGGGTTTCTATGATTGCCGGCGTCAAATGAAGATTCTTGCAAAGTCTCAATCTGTCGCCTGTATCGTCAAACTCGTTTTCGCAGATTAAAGAGGCAAGACGGGTTTGCCTCACAAGTTCAAAAAAGCTGTCAAAATCTTGCAAGCACCGTGGGACGCTCAGCTTGCATATCTTTGCGTACTCCCGATAAAGATCGGGAAAATTGGTCAAAGTCTCCTGCTTCTTCCATCTATCGTCTAGTTCTGCGTCCACCATAAACAAAAGATCACTAGGTGCGATTGGCTCGTTGACTGGGGCTTGTCGTACATAATTTAATCGAGCTTTGCGAATGACAGCGCATTTTTGAACCAGAAACTGACGGTCTGCGTCCGCCCATGGATTAACAATGGCTTCCCACGGAAAGTCTACCAAGTCTGTAACGACATGAAGAATGTCGCAGTTATTTGCTGCCTCCCAAATGATCTGTAGCGCGGTTTCATCAAATATCGCGCGTACAAGCGCAATGCTGAGACCTCTGGTGGCTGTCAGTTGATTTCTAAATCTCACATCGTCTTTTTCCCGCTCGCTTTTTGAAACGATGCTAGATATACTGCGCCAGTATTCGTTGCATTTCTTAATGAGAGTGCTTTCTCCGCCTTTAACTTCAAAATCATAGGAAACGGGAGGGCTGTCGTCGCTCACGGGTGAAAGGTCAATGCATATTATTGAGGCGCCATTAAGGCCGTTGGAACGCCTGCAAGTGAGATACCGAACAGTTCTGTCAAGCATAATCAAGCGACCAAATTAAAAGCAGCGACCTCGGCTGCGGCATCGAAAAGGGTTACATCAGATTTCTTGGGGAAATCGATTGCGTTTGGCGCTGGTCCCAGACGGAATTCCCCCCGGAATGGCGCAGATGTACTTGTTCGTGTAAGCGCGAAGTATTTTGCGTGGCGAAAGCTTGAGTCGTCGCTCATCCAAAGGCCCATAAGGCGATTTGAGGAAGTATCGAACAAGGGCTTCAATGAAAACTTCACGGTATGTGATTTGTTAGCTTCGAGAACTTGTGGGTAGCTGAGTCTTACAGTGCCAAGACCATGGATCGTGAAAAATTTAATCTTGGAGTCGGCGCCGGTGTGCGCGCTATCGTTTTCTTTGAGCCTCCGGACTAATAGCGTCAGAGCATCCGCCGGTTCGCCGGCGCGGGACTTCGTCGTCTCATATACTTCAGATAACTCCTGGTTGAACGCTTCCAAATCGCCAAACCTCAAAGACTTCCGCGGCGCGCACAGTCGGTCTATGGCTGATAAGAGGCGTAGCGTAAGTGGTTCTATGTCCAGAAGTGCAGTCCCAATGATTCTACCGTCTGTTTGAAGACGGCTAATTTGTTCAAATATCGACTTCTCTTGCGTTGCTACTTTGGTCAATAATTCGGAGACCCATCTCACGCGATCGACATAGCGAATGTTCCCGTCAACAGTAACCTGTACTTGAGGGGGTGCAAGATCTGTGTCCGCGATAACTGTGAGCAAATAATCATTGTCATCAATAATTTCTCTGATGTAAAATTTTCCACAGTCAGAAATCTTCGCGTGCGTTGGCGTTCTGTCGCCGCCATGTGCATCTGTTGCGTCTAAAAGACCTCGTCTAACGAGTTGCCCTATAACGCGCTCTACGACTTCAGGATTGTAGCCGATTGCCGCACACTCGGAAAGCACCGTATTTGTGCGGACGTGAGCGCGCATGGCGTCGTAAAAGCTCAACAGATGGTAGGCTAGACAGTGACTCGACCAACTCTTTGTAGGGACCTGAAAGAAATACAGATTAGCAATGACATTCGTATCAACGACGTCGGTATAAAATTGCCTGTCGCCAACCATGCCGGCCTCTATAAGATGGCCCAAGAACCTACGGTCGTATGGATTTAAGATGTACGGAGTTTTAGATGTGTCTTTGACTTGGAAGAGTACATTGAAAGAAAGTTCGCGATACTTGAGGATGTTATCCAAAAAGAAGAAAAGCCGCCGCAGACTATAATTGCACAAACCAACGTAGAGTTTATCTTGAAGTGAGCGCCTAAGGATGTTCTTGAATAGGGTGGCCATGCGCGTTCTGACATTGTCGAAGCGGATGGAGAACCCATGGTAGTCAACAACTACCTCTTTTTTCGTAAACAGTTCGGGATGGTCTTGGAGAAGTATTGCCATCCGTTTCCGTAGCACCTCAGCTATATCGGGAGGTGAGAGGTGTAGTGCATATGGTATGTAGCTTTCATTCCCATGCGCGGAGACCAGCCTGAGAGCGTCAGTGACTGGGCGGATTGCGATTATTACGGATTGATTGGTTGCAAAAAATATGGATCGAGCTAAAGCGACCACCTGCGCAGCGAATTCTGGTCGAAGTTGGTCTATGTTGTCGAACAAGAGGACAAGTTGAAGGTCAAATATCGACTTGAATTTATTGAGATAGCGGTTTATGTCCGAAATGCCAGCCGCGTCTATGCGGGTGTACAAATCGGCGACAAATTTATAAAAGTCACGTTTTCGATCGATTTGAAATGGTTGGTCTACAGGTCGGCTTCGAAGGATCGCCTGTGTTTGTGTGATTAAAAGATCAAAAACGTCCTTCGTTTCCGCCTGGAACTCACTTAGCTTTAGGAAGTCCAGGTAGACGAAACATAACGATCGCAAACTTGGCAATGAAGACGACAAATTGTAGGCGACATTTCTCAGAAACGTTGTTTTGCCTGTGCCTACTTTTCCGATTAGCGTGGCAAGTCGTGGCGAGGTGCTATTCAAAAGGAAATCAAGAAGCTGGAGCTCTGCTATGCCTATGACTTCAGCCTTCCAGGCTTCTTGTATGTCTTGCGGTAGCGCGTCCAAATCAAAGTTCATTCGCCCGTGCTGATCGGGCTCCGAGCGTCGGGATACGTAGTAGCGCGGATCGAATCGTGTACGTTCAGAATCCGAGTGGAACAATACGCTCTGAATTTGGTGTCCGATGGCGCGGTATAGATCATTTACTCGCGCTGGTGCCGTCAAATTTTCGACGGAACGAGCCGGTACCTCGTTCATGCTCCTCCCCCCCAACCGCGCTGGCCACCCCGCAGCCATCCGCAGCAGCTACTGATTCGCCCAAGGCGTGCGTCGAGTGGAAAATACGCGACACCCCGTGTATTGTCTACGCCTTGGAACTGGGGGCGTTTCGGCTGCTTCCTGCCTATCACCAAAAGCTACAGGAGCGTCATCACGCCGCCGTCGTCGTCCGGCCGCCCTTGGCGCCGAGGCGCTTGTCGAGGTAGGCGCTGATCGAACTCATCAGCGGCTCGATCTTGCCGTCGAAAAAGTGGTTGGCGCCGGGCACGACCTTCTGTTCGATGACGATGCCCTTTTGTGTCTTGAGTTTTTCGACCAGCGTGGTGACGTCGCGGTGCGGCACCACCGCGTCCTTGTCGCCGTGGATGATCAGCCCCGAAGACGGGCAGGGGGCGAGGAACGAAAAGTCGTAAAGGTTGGCGGGCGGAGCGATCGAGATAAAACCCTCGATTTCCGGCCGCCGCATCAAGAGCTGCATGCCGATCCAAGCGCCGAACGAAAAGCCGGCGATCCAGCAGCTGCGCGCTTCCGGGTTGACCGACTGCGCCCAATCGAGCGCGGCGGCGGCGTCGGAGAGTTCGCCGATGCCGTGGTCGAAGCCGCCCTGGCTCCGCCCGACCCCACGAAAGTTGAAGCGCAGCGCCGCAAAGTTGCGGTGCACGAAGGCGTAGTAGATCTGATAGACGATCTGGTGGTTCATCGTGCCGCCGAACTGTGGATGCGGATGCAGCACGATGCCGATCGGCGCGTTCTTCTGCCGCGCCGGATGGTAGCGGCCCTCGATGCGGCCGGCGGGTCCGACGAAGATGACCTCGGGCATTTGGATCAGACCTTGGTTAGAACGGCTGGCGCAGCGACTTGACGGTGCGCGGAGGCGCGCCTAAGTCATTCAGACGCCTCGAAATTTTTGCAGCGCCCAAGTGCGGGATCAAGTGCGCGACGCCGCGCGAGCGGATTGCGGCGACTTCTAGCACAGGCGGGGGTACAAAAAGCAAGCATTCCGAACAGGTTTGAGCGCGAAACGCATGGTGGAACGCAGCTATTTCGATTGGAACGCCACCGCGCCGTTGCGGCCGCAAGCCGCGGCCGCGTTGGCGCAAGCTTTTGGCGCTCCGGGTAACCCATCCTCGGTGCATGCCGAGGGCCGTGCCGCGCGGCGACTGGTCGAGCGGGCGCGCGAGCAGGTGGCCGCACTGGTGGGTGCCGAGCCCGGCAACGTCTTCTTCACCTCGGGCGGGACCGAGGCGAACATGCTGGCGCTGACCCCTGCGATCGAAACGGCGCGGGACAAGCGCCCGCGCGACCGGCTCTTGCTCTCGGCGATCGAGCATTTATCGATCCGTACCGGCGGCCGGTTCCCTGGAGACATGGTCGAAGACGTTCCGGTCAAGCCCGATGGCTGCGTTGACCTTGACGCGTTGAGCGGCGCCTTAGCGCGCGCCTCGCGGCCGCTGGTTTCGCTCATGCTCGCCAACAACGAAACCGGCGTGGTGCAGCCGGTGGCCGAGGCCGCGGCGATCGCCCACGGCGCGGGTGGGCTCATTCACGTCGACGCGGTCCAGGGGCCTGGCCGCATTGCCTGCGATATCGGCGCGCTCGGCGCCGACCTGCTGACGATTTCGGCGCACAAGCTTGGCGGCCCAAAAGGCGTCGGTGCCCTGGTGCGACGCGCCGACGCTATTCACTTTCCCGAGCCGCTGATCCGCGGCGGCGGCCAGGAGCGTGGCATGCGGGCCGGCACGGAAAATGTCATGGGAATCGTGGCCTTCGGGGCCGCTTCTGCTGCCGCGCGCGAAGCCTGGCCTGCCGAGGCCGAGCGGATGCGGATGTTGCGCGATAGCCTGGAAGCCGGGCTTAGGGCGATCACGCCGCACGCCGCGATTTTCGGCGAAGCGGCGGAGCGGCTGCCGAATACGACCCTGTTCGCAGTCGAAGGCATGAAAGCCGAGACGGCCGTGATCGCCTTCGATCTCGAAGGCATTGCCCTCTCCTCCGGCGCCGCGTGCTCGTCCGGCAAGGTGCAGCCGTCCCATGTCCTTGCTGCGATGGGGGTTTCGCCTGCGCTCGTGCGCGGCGCGGTGCGTGTAAGCCTAGGTCGGACCACAACCGAAGCCGATATCGAGCGCTTTCTTGCCGCTTGGAGAAAGCTCGCAAAAGCATTATCTAAGGGTCACAGTATCGCGGCCTAAACGGCTGCATGAACAAGGATTCTGGTGGCCGTTGGAATGGTTCCACGGCGACATGAGGTGAGCCGGCAAAGGGACATAACCGAGCCAAAGCATCGCCATAACCGACTAAATCCAACCCGCGGTCCTTGAAACCGTGAGCGGAGGGACGAATGCCGGCAGTGCAAGAGACCGTCGAACAGGTCCGCCGTATCGACGTCGATCAGTATAAGTACGGATTCGAGACGCTGATCGAGTCCGAGAAGGCTCCGAAGGGCCTCTCGGAAGACATCATCCGCTTCATTTCGGCAAAGAAGAACGAGCCGGACTGGATGCTGGCGTGGCGGCTTGACGCCTACCGGCGCTGGTTGACCATGCGCGAGCCGAAATGGGCGAAAGTCGAATACGGCCCGATCGACTACCAGAACATCCACTACTACGCGGCGCCCAAGCGCAAAGAGGGGCCGAAATCGCTCGACGAGATCGATCCCGAAATCCTGCGCACCTACGAGAAGCTCGGCATCCCGTTGCGCGAGCGCGAGGTGTTGCTCGGCCTTGCCAAGGCGGACGGCAAGCAGGCCGACGGTGCGGGCGAAGCCGAGGCCGGCAACGGTTATGGCCGCGTGGCGGTCGACGCCGTGTTCGATTCGGTTTCGGTGGCGACGACGTTCAAGGCCGAGCTCGCCAAAGCCGGCGTGCTGTTCATGCCGATCTCCGAGGCGCTGGCCCACCATCCCGATCTGGTCAAAAAGTATCTCGGCACCGTGGTGCCGATCAGCGACAACTTTTTCGCCACGCTCAATTCCGCGGTGTTCTCCGACGGCTCTTTCGTCTACGTGCCGCCGGGCGTGCGCTGCCCGATGGAACTGTCGACCTATTTCCGCATCAACGAGCGCAATACCGGCCAGTTCGAGCGCACGCTGATCATCGCCGACCGCGGCTCCTATGTCAGCTATCTGGAAGGCTGCACCGCGCCGGTGCGCGACGAAAACCAGCTGCACGCCGCGGTGGTCGAGCTGATCGCGCTCGATGACGCCGAGATCAAGTATTCGACCATCCAGAACTGGTATCCGGGCGATGCCAAGGGCCGCGGCGGCGTCTACAATTTCGTCACCAAGCGCGGCGATTGCCGCGGCAACAACGCCAAGATTTCCTGGACCCAGCTCGAGACCGGCTCGGCCATCACCTGGAAATATCCGAGCTGCATCCTGCGCGGCGACAATTCGCGCGGCGAGTTCTACTCGATCGCCATTTCCAACGGCTATCAGCAAGTCGATTCCGGCACCAAGATGCTGCACCTCGGCAAGAACACGACGAGCCGCATCATCTCCAAGGGCATCGCCGCCGGGCACTCCAACAACACCTATCGCGGCCTCGTCACCGCGCATCGCCGCGCCACTGGCGCGCGCAACTTCACCAATTGCGATTCGCTCCTGATCGGCGACCAATGCGGCGCCCATACGGTGCCCTATATCGAGGCCAAGAATGCCTCGGCGGTGTTCGAGCACGAAGCGACGACGTCGAAGATTTCCGAGGAGATGCTGTTCTACTGCATGCAGCGCGGCCTGTCCGAGGAGGACGCGACCGCGCTGGTGGTCAACGGCTTCGTCAGGGACGTGCTGCAGCAATTGCCCATGGAGTTCGCGGTCGAGGCACAGAAGCTGATCTCGGTCTCGCTGGAAGGCAGCGTCGGATAATGAACGAATACTGGTTTCGGCCGAAAGCTTACGGCTACGGCGCCACGCCGAACACGTGGCAAGGTTGGGTCGTCGTCGCCGCAGCGGTGATCGTCATCGCCGCTGCTGCGCTGGTGATTCTACCGTATCGCGCGCAAAGTCCGGCGGCGTTGATCGTTTTCTTCGCCGTCGAGGCGGCGGTTCTCGCCGCCCTCTGGATTGTCTGCCGCCGCAAGACCGAAGGCGAGTGGCGTTGGCGCTGGGGCGGTCGCTAGCCGGTCGTGGCGCACGAAGGGTTTTGGAGCTTTTATGCCGTTACTCGAAATCAAAAATCTGCACGTCGAAATCGACGGCAAGGAAATCCTCAAAGGCGTCGACCTTTCGGTCAATGCCGGCGAGGTGCACGCCATCATGGGGCCGAACGGCTCCGGCAAGTCGACGCTGGCCTACGTGCTTGCCGGCAAGCAGGACTACACGCCGACTGCCGGCGAGGTGCTCTTCAACGGCAAGAATATCTTCGCCATGGAGCCGGACGAGCGCGCCGCCGCCGG
>JASHSE010000548.1 GCA_030036975.1 Xanthobacteraceae bacterium
ACCTTGATGTTCACCAATGCCGGGATGGTGCAGTTCAAGAACGTCTTCACCGGCGTGGAAAAGCACCCCTACGTGCGCGCCACCACCGCCCAGAAATGCGTGCGCGCCGGCGGCAAGCACAACGATCTCGACAACGTCGGCTATACCGCGCGCCACCACACCTTTTTCGAGATGCTCGGCAATTTCTCGTTCGGCGATTATTTCAAGGAGCGCGCGATCGAGCTGGCCTGGCGGCTGTTGACCAAAGAATATGGCCTGCCCGAGGATCGGCTTTGGGTGACGGTGCATCCCGCCGACGAGGTGGCCCGCCCGCTCTGGAAAAAGATCGCCGGTCTGCCCGATTCCCGCATCGTCGATCACCCCGACAATCTTTGGGCAATGGGACCGCTCGGACCCTGCGGCTATGATTCGGAAATCTTCTACGATCAGGGCGACAAAGTGGTCGGCGGTCCACCGGGATCGCCGGACGAGGACGGCGATCGCTACCTCGAATTCTGGAATCTCGTGTTCATGCAGTTCGAGCAGGTGGACGAAAACACCCGCATCGATCTGCCGCGGCCCTCGATCGACACCGGGATGGGCCTCGAACGCATCACCGCCATCCTGCAGGGCGTCACCAACGACTACGACATCGACCTGTTCCGCACCCTCATTCATGAAGTGGCGCATTTGACCGGCGTCGATCCCAATGGGCCGCAGCAGAATTCGCATCGCGTCATTGCCGATCACCTGCGCTCCTGCTCGTTCCTGATAGCCGACGGCGTGCTGCCGTCGAATGAAGGCCGCGGTTATGTACTGCGCCGGATCATGCGGCGCGGCATGCGTCACGCCGAGCTTTTGGGCGCCAAAGAGCCGCTGATGTGGAAGCTGGTGCCGGTTTTGGCGCGCGAGATGGGCCAGGCCTATCCGGAGCTCATTCGCGCCGAAGTATTGATCGCCGAGACGCTCAAGCTCGAAGAGACGCGATTCCGCCGCACCTTGGAGCGCGGGCTTGCGATTCTCGACGAGGCGACGCGGACGTTGAAACAAGGCGACATGCTCGACGGCATCACCGCGTTCATGCTGTACGACACCTACGGCTTTCCGCTCGATCTGACCCAGGATGCGCTGCGCTCGCGCGGCATCGGCGTCGACCTCGCCGCGTTCACCGATGCGATGGACCGGCAGCGCGAGAAGGCGCGCGCGTCGTGGGCCGGCTCGGGCGAAGCCAAGGACGAAGCGGTGTGGTTCGCGTTGCGTGAAAAGCTCGGCGGCACCGAATTCCTCGGCTATGAGACCGAGCGCGCCGAAGGGGTCGTGGCCGCACTCATTCGCGACGGGGCGGAGGTCGCCGCCCTGAAAAGGGGCGAGAGCGGCGCCGTGATGCTCAATCAGACGCCGTTCTACGGCGAATCCGGCGGGCAGATCGGCGATACCGGCGTGATGAGCGGCGACGGCGTACGCTTCCGCGTCACCGACACGCAGAAGCATGCCGGCGACGTTTTCGTGCATATCGGCACCGTCGAGGAGGGCATGCTGCAGGCCGGCGCGGCGCTGGCGCTCGATGTGGACCACGCGCGCCGCAGCGCCATCCGCCAAAATCATTCGGCGACGCACCTTCTGCACGAAGCGCTGCGTCAGGTGCTGGGCGATCACGTGGCGCAAAAAGGCTCGCTGGTGGCGCCCGACCGGCTGCGCTTCGACTTCTCGCATCCAAAGCCGATGTCGAACGAGGAGATCGAGCGGGTCGAGGACATCGCCAACAAAATCGTGCTGCGGAACGCGCCGGTCGTCACCCGGCTGATGAGCCGCGACGAGGCGATCGCCTCCGGCGCGCGCGCGCTGTTCGGCGAGAAGTATGGCGACGAGGTGCGCGTGGTGGCGATGGGCGAGAGCGGAAGCAACGCCATGGGCTGGTCGGTCGAGCTGTGCGGCGGCACCCATGTGCAGCGCACCGGCGACATCGGATTGATCTCGGTGGTGAGCGAGGCCGGCGTCGCCTCCGGCGTACGGCGGATCGAGGCATTCACGGCGGCCACCGCGCGACACGAGCTCAATAGATTCAGAAAAGACGTGCGTGCGTTGGCGGCAGAATTGAAAGTGCCGGCGGCCGAAGTCACCGCGCGCGCCGCTGTGGTGTTCGAAGATCGCAAAAAGCTCGAGCGCGAGCTGTCGGAGGCGAAGAAAAGGCTTGCCATGGGCGGCGGCGCTGCGGGCGACGGCGCCGATGGCGTGCGGATCGTCGGCAACGTGAAGCTGATGGCGCGGGCGGTCGCCGACATCGCGCTGAAAGACCTCCGCAGCCTCGCCGACGAGGGCAAGAAGAAAGTCGGCTCCGGCATCGTCGCCATCGTCGGCGTCAGCGGCGACGGCAAGGCTGGAATTGTGGTCGGCGTCACCAACGATCTGGTGGCGCGCTACAACGCCGTCGATCTGGTGCGCAAGGGCGCAGAGGCGCTCGGCGGCAAGGGTGGCGGCGGCCGCCCCGACATGGCGCAAGCCGGCGGTCCCGACGGCTCCAAGGCCGATGCGGCGCTCGCCGCCATCGCCGCGGCGCTCGGCGGATAATCGCTGCAAGCCCCGCTACAAGTCCCGGCATGGCCGAAGTCTACGTCACCGGCACGCGCAACCCGGTGCCGGCGGCGCCAATGACGAATTACAGCGCGACGATCATGCCATCTTCGGCCGTTTCATAGGCAAGCTCGACGCGGCGCGCCAGCATGTCGTTGCTCATATGCGTCAGAATGAGCCGCTTCGGCCTGATCTGGCCGAGCCGGCGTTCCAGCGCCGCGAGCACCATGTGCGATTTGATCGGCTTGTCGCGCATATAGGCTTCACAGATGAACAGGTCGGCCTCGTGGCCCAACGCAATCAGCGTGTCAGTCCATTCGGTGTCGCCCGAATAGGCGATGATTTTGCCCTCCGCTTCGACGCGCAGCCCGAGGCAAGGCCCGGCGCGGTCGTCGTGCTGGACATGGAATGGCGTGATTTTCAGCGCATCCATGGCGTTGCGCTTACCGATGTCCAGCTCACGCAGCGTCAGTGGAAAACGTAAACGCAGCGCGCGTGTGCCGGGAAAGGCGCTCTCCATCAGCTCCGGAAAGCGTGTTTGCAACCCGGGCGGGCCGACGATGGTGAGTGGCCGCTCGCGCTTGAGCACGTGGCTCGCTTCGAGAACGAAAGACGGCACGCCGCCGACGTGATCGGCGTGGAAGTGGGTAATGAGAATGAGATCGATGGCGGTGCGATCGATGCCGTACTTGTTCAGCGCGACCAGCGAGGTGGCGCCGCAATCGATCAGGGCGTTGATGCCGCGGCCGACCAGATGAAAGCAGGTATTGAACCGGCCGCCGGAGCCGAAGGCGTCGCCGCAACCGATGAATTGCAGGTGCATAAAGTATCCTCGCGCGCCCGCTTGTGGCGCAGGACGTTCTATGCGGCTACCCGCTTCTCAAGGAAAGCGCGGCATGCCGATAGCTGCGGCTGCGGCGCCCCACGGCATAGGCCCAACCATGGGGCCGCTATTCGATGGCGGATAACCATGTGAACGATCATGATTTTTTTACCTTTGCCCGAATTCACTCCGCGGTTATAGTTTTGGGCCGTGCCGCACCGGCCAAGCAGGGCGCGGCGGTTCGCGCCATGATCGCACCACAAACTGGCGCGCATCTTCGGGCCGGGCCCGTCAAGCTCGGCGGGGCAAGAGGGGACGTCCGGTGCAGGTTCGCTCACATCGGTCGCAGGCATTGGCGGCGCTGACCCTGGCGCTCGGGCTTTACGGCTGCGCCAGTTCCGACGTGTTCGACACCAACGAGCACTGGTTCCAAAAACCCTTCGATATCGCTGGCCGCAGCGGCGGCTATACGTTCTCCGAACTGCAGGAGACGAACAGTAAGCGCGGGCCGGTCGGCGCCAATCAGTTGGTTGACGCAAGCGGGGCCTGCCCGGCCGCGCCCGCGGCGAACCCTGTAGCCGCACCGGCGGCGGCCGAAGGCCCGGGCACTGCAGGCGCGTCAGCCGACCCGCTGTTGGGCGGCGGCGTCGAACTCGGCATGACCGAGTGCGATGTGGTGTATCGCGCTGGCGCGCCGTCGAACGTGCAGATCGGCACCAATCCCAACGGCACGCGCAGCGCGGTCCTGACCTACAATGGTGGGCCGCGGCCGGGCATTTATCGCTTCGAAGCCGGCCGCCTCACGGACATGGATCGGGT
>JASHSE010000549.1 GCA_030036975.1 Xanthobacteraceae bacterium
AATGGCATGTGACGATGGCTCACACCATTAACCTCATCCTGAGGTGCGAGCGGAGCGAGCCTCGAAGGATGTAGGCCCCAGCGCCTCGGCCTGCATCCTTCGAGGCTCGCGCTGCGCGCGAGCACCTCAGGATGAGGTTATGAGGGAGTCGCACGCGGGGAGAGGGAGGTGCGAGCGAACGCGATGATGAAAATGAAAACCCTACTCCGCCGCCTGCTTGGGCGCGCGCTGCGGGGCGCGGTCGCGGAAATGCGGGATGATCTCTTCGGCGATCGCCGTCATGTTGGCGCGCGCCATTTCGTTGGGCAGCGTGCCGAACTGGGTCTTGGTCAGCGAGGTGTTGAAGCCGGCGAGGTCCTGGTACGCGGCGAGCCTCTGGCGCACCGTCTCCGGGCCGCCGACGATGACGACCCCGGACGCGATCAATTCCTCGATCGACTGCGTCTTGCCGGTGACCTTCACCGCGCGCACCCGCTTCATCGAGGCGATGTCGGTATAGCCCGGCGGCAGCAGCATTTCGGTCGGCATTTTCAGGAAATAATTGACCAGCGCCTCGAGATGCGGCCGCGCCTCGCGCAGCGCCTTCTTGTCGGTCTCGCCGACATAGATCGTGTTCGACCAGGCGAGCTGGTCAGGCGCCGCCTCGTAGCCGGCCTTGTCGGCCTCGTCGCGGTAGAGCTGGAAGAACCGCGCCACCGCGGCGATCGGCGACAGCGTCTGGCAATAGGTGTAGCGCATGCGCGCCGCCCAGCGGATGGTCGAGCTCGAGCCCTGCGACGGAATCCAGATCGGCGGATGCGGGTTCTGATACGGCCGCGGCCACGGATTGACGTAGCGGAACTGATAATGCTTGCCCGCATAGGCAAACGGGCCGGGCTCGGTCCAGGCGCGCAAGATCAGATCATGCGCTTCGGCGAAGCGCTCCTGCGAGGCTGCCGGATTGACGCCCGACGAATGATACTCGGCGCCGATGCCGCGCACGAAGCCCGCGATCAGCCGGCCGCGCGTCAGATTGTCGAGCATGGCGTATTCTTCGGCGATATTGAGCGGATTGTTGGTCAGCGGCAGCGCGCGGCCGAGGATCGCGATCCTGGCGCGCTTGACGCCGCGCGACAGCGCGCCAGCGATCACGCCGGGGATCGGCATCAGGCCGTAGGCGGTCTGATGATGCTCGTTGAGGCAGACGCCGTCGAAGCCGAGCTGGTCGGCGAACTCCATCTGATCGAGATAGTCGGCATAGAGCTCGGCGCCCTGTTCGGGATCGTAATGGCTGTTGGGGTACGTCACCCAGGCCGAGCCGAGTCGGCCGATCTCTTTCAGATCGGCGTGCGCATACGGCATCAGATGAAAATTGAAGAATTTCATGAGATGTCCTCATGCCGCCTTCTGGCGCGCGGCCAAAAAACTTTCCAGCGCGACGACGAACTCTTCCGGCTTTTCGATCTGCGGAACGTGGCCGCATTTCAGAATCACCACGAGCTTGGCGCCGGGAATCGCTTTGGCAAAAGCGTGCGCGTGCTGCAGCGGGAACAAGCGGTCGTGATCGCCCCAGACCAGCAGCGTCGGCACGTCGATGCGGTGCAGCCATTTGGCGAGGTGCGGATCGTGGCTGCGCGGCTGCCAGACCAGCTTGGCGACCAAGGCCTGGTTCTTCAGCGCCGTCTCCTCGAGCTTGGGATCGAGCACACGGTCGATCATCGCCTCGGCGCGTTGGGGATCATAGAAGAACGCCCGCAGCCGCGCTTCGTCGGAAACCAGAAACGGATCCAGCTGCGTGGCGCCCTCGACAAAAAGCCCGGCGGAATCGCACAACGTGAGCGAGGCGAGGCGCGCCGTCGAGCGCACGGCGATTTCGGCGGCGATGAAGCCGCCGAGCGAGTTGCCGACCAGGTTGATGCGGTCGAGCTTCAGCGCAGCAAACAGATCGAGATAGAAGTAGGCGAGGTCGTGAATGTTATCGAGCCAAGCCGGCGTGTCGGACTCGCCGAAGCCGGGATGCTCCGGCGCGATCACGTCGTATTTCGCCGCCAGCATCTGCAGGAACGGCGGCCACGCGGCGCCGCTGGCACCATGCAGATAAACGAGCGGATCGCCTGCGCCGCCGCGCATCAGCCGGATGCAGCAGTCCCTCACAGCAACCACCGACGTCGAAAACTCCGCCGCCATGTCCTAAGCTTGGTGGTTCCAAGGGCCAGCGTCAAGCACCCGCCGAGCCGTCATTCCGGGGCCGAGCGCAGCGAGGCGCCCGGAATCCATAATCCCAGCGTTTGTGGCTATGGATTCCGGGCTCGCCGCTACGCGGCGCCCCGGAATGACGATTTTATGTCACAGCCAAAAGCGATCAGAGAAAACCGTCGATCGCTACAGCGCGCCTCGCTTCCGTACAAATCCCCAAAGTTATCCCCAGCGCGCGCAGCTTGCGCCACCGCGCACGGTTTTTGTTGCAGCCCGCGCGGCGTGCGCTATCATCATTTTCAGATCGCTTGCATTCGGTTCTGCCGAAAGCGGGAGATCGCCAAGGTCGGGTTCGGCCGCAGTACTGAGCCGCTACCGGCATCGTACCGCAGTGAACTTGATCCTGGCTCCCAGCCGCGGTAGCAGCGCTGAGAACGTGACGGGCGAGCTTGCGCAGGCTCGCCCGTCATGATTCGTGGACTTGATTTTCGTCATTCCGGATTTTCGTCATTCCGGGGCCGAGCGAAGCGAGGAGCCCGGAATCCATAACCCCAGCGCAGGGCGTATGGATTCCGGACTCGCCTTCGCGGCGATCCGGAATGACAAGTGAAACAGCATTCGTCAGTTTGACATCGCCGCTGCGGCGCGCTTGATCGGCACACCAGAGCGCAAACGCAAACGATGACCGATTTCGTACACCGCCGGCAATTCACCATCGCGTGGTCGCACTGCGACCCGGCCGGCATCGCGTTCAACAGCCGGTTCTTCGAATTCTTCGATTGGGGCACCTGGATGCTGTTCGAAGCCGCGCTCGGCGTGAAGCCGCCCGATCTCGCCGCCGCGTTCGGCATCGTCGGGCTGCCGCTGGTCGACGCCGGCGCGACCTTCATCGCCCCGGCGCGGTTCGGCGACGTCGTCGATCAGACCTCGCAGGTGAGCGACTTCCGCCGCTCGAGCTTCGATGTCGAGCATCGCCTGGTGATCCGCGGCGAAGTTGCGGTCGAAGGCCGCGAGACGCGGGTGTGGGCCGGCCGCGATCCGGCCGATCCGTCGCGCATGAAGGCGAAAGCCATTCCCGAACACGTTATCGCCCGGTTTCGGCCGCAGTGAGCGCTGCCGACGCAGGCGATGCGCGCTTGTCCTCCACGCCCGTGACGCCGTGAAATTCGGCCATCGCGCGCTTGGTCAGATAAACCGCCTGCCGGGTCACCGCAAAATCGACGCGGCCATCGATCAGCGCGCGCCGGCATTCTTCGGGCCGGTTGACGATCGGCTCTTCGTGCACGTTGAAGCTGGTGTTGATCAGCACCGGAATGCCGGTGCGGTCGCGAAACCGCCGCAAGATCGCGGCGAACAACGGATTGTCGGCGTCGCGAATGATCTGCGGCCGCGCCGTGTCGTCGACATGCACGACAGCGGGAATGCGCGCGCGCCATTCCGGCCGCACCGCGCA
>JASHSE010000550.1 GCA_030036975.1 Xanthobacteraceae bacterium
GGCCGCGCACCATGCGTGCGGTGTCGTCGGGCTCGGTGACGGCGAGGACCGGCGTATTGCGGGTGCGTTCCAGCGAGCGGATCTGGCTGCACAGCCGCAGCGCATCGAAATTTTGCAGTCCCAGCGAAACGATCACGAGATCGTAATTGCCGTCGGCGGCGCGGAACAGAGCCTGGTTCGGATTGGCCTCGACCTCGGCGTCGTGCTCGCCGGCGAGCACCGCGGCGATGCGCTCATGCGACGACGCGCGATCGTCGACAAAGAGCACGCGGCCGCCGCCGCCGGCGTCCGCGATCGCTTCGCGTTCCGGCGATTCGATGCCGATGTCGCGCGAGGTCACCGCGCGCATGCGCAGTTCGTCGGTGACCATTTTCAGCCGCGCCAGCGAGCGCACCCGCGCGATCAGCGCGAAATCGCAAATCGGCTTGGTGAGAAAATCGTCGGCGCCGGCCTCGAGCCCGCGGACGCGGTCGGCCGGCTGGTCGAGCGCGGTGACCATGACCACCGGAATGTGGTGCGTAGCCGGATTGGTTTTGAGCCGCCGGCAGGTTTCGAAGCCGCTGATGACCGGCATCATGGCGTCGAGCAGGACGAGGTCGCATTCGCCGCGTTCGCAGATGGCAAGCGCTTCCTCGCCGTTCATCGCCGTGATGACGTCGAAATACTCCGCCGACAGCCGCGCTTCGAGCAGCTTCACATTGGCCGGAACATCATCGACGACGAGAACGCGAGCGGTCATCGCGAATACCTTATGGATTACCGAGGAAATGCCGGACGGTCTCGATGAACTTGCCGACCGAAATCGGCTTCGACAGATAAGCTTCGCAGCCGCCTTCTCGGATACGCTCCTCGTCGCCCTTCATGGCGAACGCGGTGACTGCGACGACCGGAATGCGCTTGAGTTCGGCGTCGTCCTTGATCCACTTGGTCACTTCGAGGCCGGACACTTCCGGCAGCTGAATGTCCATGAGGATCAGGTCCGGCCGATGCTTGCGCGCCAGATCGAGCGCCTCGATGCCGTTGCGCGTGCCGACCGTGCGATAGCCGTGCGCCTCCAAGAGGTCGTGGAAGAGCTTCATATTGAGCTCATTGTCCTCCACAATCAGGACAGTCTTGGCCATCCCCGATCCTTCCACCCCCTGCCCCATCGACGCCAAGGGCGGCAAGGGGCGGTCCCGCCGACACATCCGCCCTGCACGCCTTAAAGCTAGCCGCGATATGTTACGGAAAGGCAAAGACAACCGATGAAACGGCCGTCACGACCGACGCGCGAGACGGCCGAAATGCTGGCCGTTCAAGCACTTTCCTTTATCGCCGAAGAACCGCAATCGCTCAATCGCTTTCTCGATACAAGCGGCATTTCGGCCGCGCAGATTCGCAGCGCCGCAGCCGAACCGGGATTTCTTGCCGGCGTGCTCGAGTATATGCTTTCCGACGAGACTCTGCTGCGCGCGTTTGCCGACCGCGCCGCCGTCGATCCGGCCGAACTGGCGCGTGCTGCAAGCGCCCTCGGGGGCGCGTGGAAGCGCGATTTGCCGTAAAAGCGTCCGAACTTCTGCTGTGAGATTCTTGGGCCGTGAGCTTCTGCCGCGATTGCCTCGCCGATGCCCCGACCGGCGCCCCGCGTTGCGCCGTCTGCCGCTCGCCGCGCCTGTTGCGCCATGATGAACTCGCCACGCTTGCCATTGCCCACGTCGATTGCGACGCCTTCTATGCCACGATCGAGAAGCGCGACGATCCGAGGCTGGCCGCCGAGCCGGTGATCGTCGGCGGCGGCCGCCGCGGCGTGGTGGCGGCGGCGTGCTACGTGGCGCGCACCTTCGGAGTCAAATCCGCAATGCCGATGTTCGAGGCGTTGCGGCTGTGCCCGCACGCCAAAGTGATCCGGCCGAACATGGAAAAATACGCCGCTGTCGGCCGCGCGGTGCGCCGCATGATGCTTAAGCTGACGCCCTTGGTCGAGCCGCTTTCAATCGACGAGGCGTTTCTCGACCTATCCGGCACCGAGCGATTGCACCGCATGACGCCCGCCAAGGCCCTGGCGCAGTTTGCGCGCGAGGTCGAGCAGACGCTCGGCATCACGGTTTCGATCGGCCTGTCCGCCAACAAGTTTCTCGCCAAGATAGCCTCGGATCTCGACAAGCCGCGCGGTTTTGCCGTGCTCGGCGTTGCCGAAGCGCCGCCGTTCTTGGCCCAAAAGCCAGTGAGTTTCATTTTCGGTGTCGGCAAAGCGAGCGCCGCGCGCTACACCCGGGACGGCTTTTTGCACATCGCCGACTTGCAGCACGCCAGCGAGGCCGAATTGGAGCGCCGTTACGGCGAGGAAGGCCGCCGGCTGGCGCGCCTCGCGCGCGGCATCGACCACCGCAAAGTCAGCGCCGACCGCGAAACTAAAAGCGTGTCGTCGGAGACCACATTCGAGCACGACATCGCGGATTTCCGCGCCCTGGAACGCATTCTCTGGGGCCAGACCGAGGAGGTTTCGGCACGCCTGAAAGCCAAAGCGCTCGCCGGCGCCACCGTCACCTTGAAGCTCAAGACCGCGGATTTTGCCATTCGCACCCGGGCGCGCTCGTTCGCGGCGCCGACGCAACTCGCCGGCCGCATCTTTGCCGCGGCGCGCGACCTGTTGCGGCGCCAAGCCGATGGCACAAAATACCGCCTGCTCGGCGTGGGCTTAAGCGCGCTCATCGGTGCCGAACAGGCCGATCCCGCCGATCTCGTTGACGGCCGCGCCGCCGAAGCCGAGCGCGCCGTCGATCGCGTGCGCGCCCGTTTCGGCGACGATGCCGTGATTCGGGGATTGGCGTTCGAACGGCCGGAGGAAAGCTGAACGCGCTCAACTGGCGCGCCGGCAACCGGCGTCTTAAGGGCAGGGCTTTACCGGTTTGAGCTCGAGCGAAGTCAGCTTTCCCTTCACGACAAAATCGTTGTAGTCGAGCATGAGCGCGCGGGAAATGCCGTTGTCGTAAAGCTCGAAGCTGAGCGCATAATCCGGCGTCTGCTCGCCGCTGTCGGAGGTCTTGTCCTTGGCGAAATAACTGATTGTCACCGGCCAGCGCGGCACGTTGGCGAGCTTCGGCTCCTTGCCGGCGGCATCGTCGGGAATGCGCTCGCCGGGCGCGATCTCGTGGCCGATCACGGTGAGTGTGTTGAAAACCTTGTCGCCGGTGTCCGAGCCGTCATAGACCGGAAAGCTGAGAATGGTCTTGCCGGCGCGCCCGGCCGCGATCGCCCGCACCATGTGTTCGGTCGGGAACACGACCTTGGGGTCGAAACGAAGTTTTTTACGCTGCGGCTTGCGCAGATCGACGGCGGTGACCTTGGCGCGGTGGTCGGCGCGTCCATCGACGGCGTCGATCAGATTCTCGTTGAGAAAATTCTGCGACTTGAACGTGAAGCTCTTGGCGTCGCTGCCTTCCCAGGTGGTGGAGCGCAAGTCGCTCGTCGACACCTTGCCTTCGCCATCATCGATCTCGGAAACTTGACGGAAATCCAGCGAGTAACCGCTGCAGGCATTGCCGTCGAAATCGTACAGGATGCGGCCGCGCACCGCCTCGACCGGCGAGTTGCCGCGCGTGTAGGCAAGCGTCAGATCATAAATCGCCCGATGCGCGGCGAGCACGATCGGTGCGTTCTGCGCCGGCGCCGCCATCGGCGTAGCGCAAAGTATCAAAGCGCAGGCGAAGACGCCGCTCAGTGCGGCAATCGCGCGATCAAGTGGCAAAAACCGCCTCGTGCCAAAATTTGCGAAAAACCCCGCCTCGCCCCGGTCGGTTGTCCGCAGGATATTGCTTTCACTGCCCAAATTGCGGCGAAGATAGGGACCGGTATGGCCCTCCGCAACGGCGGAGCGCTCGCTCCCGCTTGCGCGCCCTGGCCCTATCGGTCAAGACTCCTGCGGGCATAGGCGCACTTGCGAAAGCGCGCCGCGTCGACAACGTGGAGGCGGTCGTGGCCGGAGCGGTGGAAAACAAGCTCAAAGGACTGGGCATCGCGCTGCAAGAGGCGCCGGCGCCGGTTGCCAATTACGTGCCGTTCGTGCGCACCGGCAACCTCCTCATGGTCTCGGGCCAGCTCTGCTCCGACGGCGACGGCAAGATCGTGGCCAAGGGCCAACTCGGCGGTGGCGTCTCGATCGAGGACGGCCAGAAGGCGGCACGGGCCTGCGCGATCAATCTCTTGGCGCAAGTCAAGGCGGCGCTCGGCGATCTCGACCGGGTGTCGCGCGTGGTCCGGCTCGGCGGCTTCATCAACTCTGCGCCGGGATTCGCCGAGGGACCGAAAGTCATGAACGGCGCCTCCGACCTCATGGTCGCAGCGTTCGGTGGCAAGGGTAAGCATGCGCGCTCGACCGTCGGCGTCGCCGCGCTGCCGGCCGACGCGGCGGTGGAAGTCGAGGGCCTGTTCGAAGTGTCTTGAACGTGGCGACGTCACTCGACTGGCTCACCGCCCGGCCCATTGCCCATCGCGGCCTGCATGACGCCGCTGCCGGCGTAATCGAGAACACCGCGGCGGCCGCCAGTGCGGCCATTGCCGGCAATTACGGGTTGGAGGTCGACGTCCAAGTGAGCCGCGACGGCGAGGCCATGGTCTACCACGACGACGTGCTCGGGCGGCTGACCGACGGTGCCGGGCGGCTCGATGCTTTGAGCGCGGCCGAGCTCAAGCGCATTGCGTTTCGCGGCAGCGATCAACGCATGATGACGCTGGGCGATCTCTGCGACCTGATCGGCGGCCGCGTGACGCTCCTGATCGAACTGAAGAGCCGGTTCGACGGCGATGCCCGGCTGCCGGTCCGCGTCGCCGCAGTCCTTGCCGGCTATCGCGGCCCCGCCGCGCCGATGTCGTTCGACCCGCGGCAGCTTTCGGTCCTGCGTCAAAAATCCTCCGATCTTGTGTTCGGCATCGTCGCCGCCAAATACCGGCCGCACCCCTATTGGGACCTGATGCCGGCGTGGATGCGGTATGGCATGGGATATTTGCTGACCGCCTTGACGCCACAGCCCCAATTCGTCGCCTATGCGGTAGCAAATCTGCCGGCGCTGGCGCCGCTGGTGGCCCGGCGGGTTTTTGGGCTGCCGCTCCTGACCTGGGCGGTGCGCACCGACGCCGAGCGCAACACCGCTTTGCGCTTCGCCGACCAGATGATTTTCGAAGGCTTTCGGCCATGACCGAAGCGCAGAAAATGGCAAGCCCGGAACGGAGCACGGTGCCGGAACGTGCGCCCGGCGAACTGCGCATCCAGGTGGTCGACCGCATCACCGCGGTCAGCGCGGCCGCCTGGGATGCCTGCGCCAATCCAAACGCTGAATCGGTTACTGATCACAACGAGATCGCCACTAAAGCTGAACCGTGCAGCCAAGCCAGGGAAGCGGCATCGGTGCCTAAGGACACGGTTTATGATTCCACGTCAAACCCCTTTATATCATACGCATTTTTATCGGCATTGGAGGACTCCAAATCGGTCGGCGGCCGCACCGGCTGGCAACCTCGGCACTTGCTCGCCGAAACGGCGGACGGCGCGCTGGTCGCGACCGCGCCGTGCTACATCAAGAGCCATTCGCGCGGCGAATACGTATTCGATCGCGGCTGGGCCGAAGCCTACGAGCGCGCCGGCGGCAGTTATTATCCGAAGCTGCAGGTCGCGGTGCCGTTCACGCCGGCAACCGGGCGGCGGCTCCTGGTTGCGCCGTCCCCGCACGCCGCGGCGATCCGGCAGGCGCTCGGCCGCGGCTTGATCGAGCTGTGCCGCCACGATGACACGTCCGGGGTGCACGTGACCTTCGCGACCGCGCAGGAATGCCGTTCGCTTGGCGAAATCGGCTTCCTGCAGCGCACCGATCAGCAGTTTCATTGGCAGAACGCCGGCTACACGCGTTTCGACGACTTTCTCGGCGCGCTGGCGTCACGCAAGCGCAAGACCATCCGCCGCGAGCGGCAGGATGCCTTGGCCAACGGCATCAGCGTGCATTGGCTCGGCGGCAGCGATCTCACCGAAGCGGTTTGGGATGCGTTCTTCACCTTCTACATGGAGACCGGCTCGCGCAAATGGGGCCGGCCCTATCTGACGCGCGAGTTCTATTCGCTGGTCGGCGAGCGCATGGCCGACCGCATCGTTCTGATCATGGCCAAACGCGCCGGCCGCTGGATTGCCGGCGCCATCAACTTCGTCGGCTCACACACGCTGTTCGGTCGCCATTGGGGCGCCATCGAGTACCATCCGTTCCTGCATTTCGAGCTGTGCTACTATCAGGCGATCGAGTATGCGATCGCCCACAAGCTTTCCTGTGTCGAGGCTGGGGCCCAGGGTGAGCACAAGATCGCGCGCGGTTACATGCCGAGGACGACGCATTCGGCGCATTACATCGCCGACCCGGCGCTGCGGCGGGCGATCGCCGATTATCTGGCGCGCGAGCGCGCCTATGTGGCGGCGGTCGGTGCCGAATTGGCTGCTACCGCGCCCTATCGCAAGGATTTGGTGATCGGTGGGTAGCGCCGGCGATTAGGGGCACACGGAATGAAAATTCGCCGCGTCATTCCGGGGCCGAGTGAAGCGAGGAACCCGGAATCCATAATCCCGGCGCAGGGGTTATGGATTCCGGACTCGCCGCTTCGCGGCGATCCGGAATGACGGCCAAGGAGCACGCGATGCCAAGCTATGATCCGAACAATATCTTTGCCAAGATTTTGCGCGGCGAGCTGTCCGCCCACAAAGTCTACGAGGACGACAAAACCTTTTCGTTTCTCGACATCATGCCGCGCACACCCGGTCACACGCTGGTCATTCCGAAGGCGCCGGTGCGCACTTTTCTCGACATCGCGCCGGACGATCTTGCCCACCTCATCAAGGTGACGCAGCGGATCGCGCGCGCGGCGGTCAAAGTTTTCGCCGCCGATGGGCTTACCATCCAGCAATTCAATGAGCCGGCGGGCGGCCAGGTGGTGTTTCACCTGCACGTCCACATCCTGCCGCGCCAGACCGGCGTGCCGCTCAAGCCGCCGGCGACCTTCAAAGAGGATTCCGCAGTGCTGTCGGATCAGGCGCTGAAGTTGGCGGCTGCGCTCAAAGGCTAAAACATCGCGGCAAACCCGCGCGCAAGAAGCGCATAATCGCCACGGCAGCTAATGTCCGCGCGAGACGCGCTCGATTTCAGCGCGCACCAGCCGCTCGACCATGCCGGGTAGATTCTCGTCGAGCCAGGATTTGAGCATCGGACGCAGCATTTCGCGCACTAAATCTTCCAGCGTCCGCGCGTTCTGCACCAAAACGGTCTGCGCCAGCGAATTGAAGGCGGAATCGACGGCCGACCTGGTCGATTGCGAGAGCAGATGCACCTCCGGCTCGCTGCGCGCCGATGGCATGGGCCTTTCGGCCGCGTCGTCGAAACCGACGTCGGACCCGCCGTCGATGGTGCGAAATTGCGGCGCCGGTCCTGATGACGCCCGCGGCGGCGGAGCTGGGGCAGGCGGCGGCGCTGCCATGGATTCGGTCAGTTCCAGAATGTCGGCGGACTGGTCATCGGCGCCACTATCCGCGGCCGCACTGGGTGCGTCCAGTGCGGCCGAATCGGGTTCAGCCGCTGGCGCTGGCGGCGGCACCTCCGCCGGCATGCGCGGCGGCGGTGGCGCGGGCCGCGGTGCTGGCGCGGCGGCTTTGGCTCCATCCGCGCCCGGTTGGGTCGATTTGGTGGCGTCGTCGTCAGCAATGATCCGGCGAATGGAGGCCAGGATTTCCTCCATCGACGGTTCTTGCGCTTTCGCCGGCTGCGTCATGCCCGCATCCCCGCTGCCTGCCCCCTTGCCCCCACGCCGAAGCGCGCCGCCGCACGGCCGCTGCTCCGCCCCCATTGCCGACCCGCACTGCACACCTGCCGAGCCGGCGAATCAGGAACCGTACTATGCAATGCTGTCGCTAAGTTGTCTTCAACTATGTCATGCGCCGGTGCGAACGCAAACAAGCGGTTGATATCGTCTGATAGCTAGCGGCCGTCCGGCGTACGCACGCCGACCCAGGCATCACGCACCTGTTGATAATGCACCTGCGGATCGTAGATCGACACATTGAGGTTGAGGTGCTGCAACGACAGATCGCCGACCGCCGCCAGCAACGTGTATGACGCCACCACGCGATCGTGCTCGGCGGTGACCAGCGCCACCCGCGCGTTCACCAGTTCCTGCTGGGCGTTGAGCACGTCGAGCGTGGTGCGCTCGCCGGCGCGGGCCTGATCGCGCACGCCGTTGAGCGCGATGGCAGCGGCATTGACTTGCGCCGTCGTCGCCTCGATCTGCGCCCGCGCCGCGTCGAGCTGCCCCCAACTCTGCACCACGGTGGCGCGCGCCTGATCGCGAGTGACGTCGAGATTGAGCCGCTGCTGGCCCAGCGTTTCTTTGGACTGGCGGATCGCCGAATACTCGCCGCCGCCCTGATAGATCGGCACTGTCAGCGTGCCGGCGACCGAAGCCAGGAACTGGTGGTTGACGTTGTAAGTTGCGAACCAGTTCTCCGATGCGCCGGCGGTCAGGGTGAGATTGGGATAGAGCGCGCCTTCGTTGATCTTGACCGCGAGTTCGGCGATGTCGACGCCGTACATGGCGGCCAGCACCGAGGGGCTCTGCTGTTCGCCGGCGGTGATGGCGGCGGCGATCGTCCGCGGCGCGAAATGATCGACCGGCGTGCCGCGCGCGAGCCGCCCCGGCGGCACGCCGATCACGCGGCGGTAATTGGCCTCCGACGTCACGTAATTCGATTGCGCGCCGAGCAGTGAGGAGCGCCCGGCGGCAAGTCGCGATTCGGCCTGCGCCACGTCGGTGCGCGTCACCTCGCCGACGCTGGCGCGATCGCGCGTCTGCTTGAGCTGCTCGGTCAAAACTTCGACATTGCGCCGGTTGAGCTCGAGGATCGCCTCGTCGCGCAGCAGATTCATGTAGGCGGTGGCGGCGTCGAGCAGCACCTGCTG
>JASHSE010000551.1 GCA_030036975.1 Xanthobacteraceae bacterium
TCCGTATCGATCGAACAAGCGGCCTAAGACGAGCGATCCCGCGCCGCTCACCGCCATTGCCACAGAATAAAAAATCGCGATCCAGGTGCCGCTGACCGTGGCCGCCCGCGTGAAGTGGTAGGCGATCAGTGGGTAATCGGCAAATCCCGCCGCCACAAGGACCGCACCGACCAGATAAATCCAGAAGACGCGTGGCAGGTCGGTTCGCACCGAACCCAGTTGCGATCGCTCCATATCTTCGGGCTTTGGATAGAGCAAGCGCGCCGTCAAAACTAAGATCAGGTTGATCACCGCCGGAACCAGCAAGACGGCAAAGGCTTCACGATAATCGCGATCGAGCGCCAGAACAGCTGATATGGCCAGGGGCCCACACATGGCACCTAATTGGTCAAGCGCTTCGTGCAGGCCGAAAGCCCAGCCGTAACCGCCGACCTGCTTTCCCGCGTGGGAGAGCATTACGTCGCGCGGAGGATTGCGGATCGCCTTGCCAACGCGTTCAAGAATGATCAGCGCGGCGGCAGCTGGCCAACTTCTCGTCAGGGCGAGCGCCGGTACTGATGCCATCTGAACGACATAACCGAAGATCGTAATCGGCCAGTAACGGCCGGTCACGTCGGCCCAACGCCCGGAAAAGAGCCGCAGGCTATATCCCAGCAACTCCCCAAACCCAGTAACGATACCGACGATCGTTCCGCTGGCTTGAAGGGTCGCTAAGTAGGGGCCGACGATGCTGCGCGAGCCTTCGTAGGTAAAATCGGCAAAAAAGCTGAGGATGCCAATCAAGACGACGAACCGCAGGGCGATTCTGCGGTCGCGAATGTCGGCCATAGCAAAATGCTCCCATCGAAGCCGAAGCCTCGCCAGGAGTTATCGGCCGTCTGGGCATTTAATGGCGAACTCCACCGCCAGGGGTTTTGTAAGGCGAACCGTTGCGGTCCGCAATTGGAAAAAGTTTCAGCGTCAGCCGGCATTGTGCAGCCGGCGAGTTCGGCCGCCGCCTTGACGACCACTCATTTTTTGATAACGTTTCGCTAGGGCATGGAGTCGCCCGTATTGCCGCAAGGCTGATGACTCCTACCGCAGAGGATCGCGGTGGGGTCGATTCGTATGGACCCGCCGAGAGGTGGGTTTTTGTTGCCGGTAATTGGCCAAAAGAGCCAGAGTCGGGACGGACGTTTCCAGCCCCTTGTCCGTTTCCGTCGAGCAACAAACGGCGATACTCGACCATGCAAGGCTGGTCGAGCGAAACTCCCCACCGTGATCTGCGTTTTGTCCTGTGCTGAGAGGGTCGAGGCTTCATGACCTCAGCATCTCAGCACCCACAAGGAGCCTCTCGATGTGTGACTACAGCCTGCACAATGTGGAATCGCGCCCCGCGCGTGTCGGCGACAAACTGGTGACAACAAGCTTCGCAAACACGATCACACAGGGATTTGCGAGCATCGACCGGCCCGACGTGGCAGTGTGCTTGCGTCCCGGCACGGAAATCGCTTTCGAGAGCGAGCCCGAATACTTCCGGCCGTTCACGAGGTGGCTGCCGCGCGTCCGACCCTGCAGGGTTGCCAGTGAAGTGGCTCGGTTTTGCCTGATAAATCTGGATAGGGGTGACGCACACCACGACGCGCTCGAATTTCCGGGTGGGAACGTTGTGCTGTTGACTCGGCTTTGCCCTGGTCAGCGCGCAACTGTACTGCAGCTACCGGCTGATCTGCAAAAAACGAGCGTGCGCAGCAAGCAACGTAGGCCAATACACGTCGGCTAATCCGGCGTCGCGTACCGGCTTGAAGCCCCACAGGGACCATATCGCCGTAGCAGTCGGCGTGTCGGGTCCGATCATCATCGCACCGCGGAGTAGTAAATGAACGGCCGGATAGCATCGCTTGGCGCCATGGAGGTTCTGGATTCGCGGGGGAATCCCGCATTACGAGTCTTTGTCGATCTCCATGGTGGGACGCGGGCAAGCGCTTCGGTGCCTTCTGGAGCGTCGACGGGTACTCATGAAGCGGTTGAACTCCGGGATGGCGATCCAACCCGATTTGGTGGGAAAGGCGTTCTCCGAGCAGTTAGAAACGTCACGGACGTCATCGCGCCGAAGCTCATCGGCACCACTGCGACACGACAACGCGAAATCGACCAGCGGCTAATCGAAATCGATGGGACACCTGACAAATCGCGGCTTGGCGCCAATGCAATTTTGGGGGTTTCGATGGCAGTCGCCCGAGCAGCCGCAAAATCAATCGGGCAGCCACTCTATGCTTACTTGGGAGGCATCGACGCGCGCCGGCTCCCCGTTCCAATGATGAATGTCATCAATGGTGGGGCTCATGCAGACAATTCGCTCGATTTTCAGGAGTTTATGCTGGTCCCGCACGGCGCTCCGACGTTTGCCGAAGCCATCCGGTATGGCGCCGAGATATTCCATGCCCTGAAGACGCTTCTCGGCAAGCTGGGCCATACCACAAGCGTCGGAGACGAAGGCGGTTTCGCGCCCAAGCTAAGGGACAATGCCGAAGCCTGCGACCTGATCCTGGAAGCCGTCGAAGCGGCTGGGTTTGCCGCAGGAAAGCAAGTCGCCATTGCGCTTGATCCGGCGGCATCCACGTTTTGCGCCGATAACGAGTATGTGTTTTTGAAATCCGGCGGCGCTCGAAAAAGCAGTCGCGAACTGATCGATCTCTACGCCGGCTGGGTGGATCGTTACCCGATCATTTCGATCGAGGACGGTCTTGGTGAAGATGATTGGGATGGCTTCCGTGCACTCACCGCGGCTCTGGGTAATCGGATTCAAATCGTAGGCGACGATCTCTACGTCACAAACCGCGAGTTCATTCGACGAGGCATCGCCGAGAAAGCGACGAATGCGGCCCTGATCAAGTTGAATCAGATTGGCACCGTCACCGAAACCATTGAGGCGATCGAGATGTGCCGATCGGCCGGTTGGCAATTCATCATTTCGCATCGGTCCGGGGAGACGGAAGACCCATTCATCGCCGATTTTTGCGTGGCCATGGGCAGCACTCAGATCAAGACGGGGTCGCTTTGTCGAGGCGAACGAATCGCTAAATATAATCGCTTGCTTGAAATCGAGCGGGAACTGGATGGTGCAGCCAGATTCGAGAGTCCTTTCCTGGCGCATTGAGCGAGGCTTAGCCCGCCATGGGCATGATTAGTTTTGGCCTGTTATCGAGTTGTCCTTCGAGCGGAGCTGAAGGAAGCTAAATTTGTTTTAAAGCGGAGCTGTACGCGAGCGAGGTTCGATGCCGCCGGCTGTACCTTCCGGCAGCGACGCGGAGGAAACATGCCGAAGAAGCGTTTCGACTCGCAACAACCCAGCTTAGAGGAGATGCTTGCTGATCCAATCATCTGGACAGTGATGAAGTCCGACGGCGTGGACGAGCGAGGATTGCGTAATTTGCTAAAGCGCGTCGCCACGGAACTGGCGGCAGGCGCCGCGCAGACGTTTGACGCTGCGGCAGCAGCAGCTGATCCTGCGGATGGTTATCGGCGCGGTGTCGGCGTCATGTTGCTCAACCATCGAGACGAGGTTCTCGTGGGTCAGCGGGCCGACGCCCAGGGCGACGCGTGGCAAATGCCGCAGGGCGGGATCGATGAAGACGAAGAACCTCGTGACGCGGCCTTTCGAGAACTGAGGGAGGAGATCGGGACGGACAAGGCGCA
>JASHSE010000552.1 GCA_030036975.1 Xanthobacteraceae bacterium
ACGATCGTTGCGGCGCTGGCGGGCGCCAACATTCCGGAGGGCAGGGCGCTGCAGAACTTCGGCGGCGATGCCGGACTTGCGGGCCTGATCGGCCGGCAGGCGGCGGCAGCCCGGTTGACCGAGATCGATGACATCCATCTTGCCTCGTGCACCACGCCGAGCGCCGTCGTCGTTCCGGTGGCGCTGCGGCTGGCCGCGCATTTGCGCGCATTCGATCCCGAGCGCGTCGCCAGTGCGATCTGGGCCGGCACCGAAATCACGACGCGGCTCGGCCTCGCCATCAACGGACCGCAGCTGCTTTATCGCGGCATCTGGCCGACTTATCTGGTGGCGCCGGTGGGCGCAGCGGCTGCCGCCGCGCGCATGTTGGACCTCGACGAGACCCGCGCCGCGCATGCCTTGTCGCTCGCGCTCATGCGCATGGCGGGCGGCGTCGGCCGCATTCACGGCGCGCCGTCGGGGCGATGGTTTCTGTACGCCAACGCGGTGGCCGGCGGCGTCGCTGCGGCGCTCGCGGCGCGCGCGGGTTATGCGGGCGATCCGCGGCTGCTGGACAACAATTGGCTTGCCGACACGCACGGCATCGCGCTCGACCGCGATGTGCTGATCGACAAGCTCGGCGCCACGTCGGTCTATTCATCGTTGAGCATGAAGCCGTTCTGCTCGGCCAAGCAGGCGATCGCCGCGGTCGAAGCCTTTTGCGCGCTGCTGCAAGAGGGTGTGCGCCCGCCTGCGATCGAAAAAGTGCGGGTGCGCGTGCCGAAGGTCTATGCGGCGATGATCGGGACGCGCGCCGTGCCGGGCGCGCGGCAATCGACCATGGTAAGCGTCGCGCATCAGATGGCGCTCGCCGCGCTGGCGCCGCAGCGGCTTTACGACGTCGACCGCAGCACGGCGCATGGCGATGAGGCCGTGGCGCAACTGGCGGCGAAGATCGAGGTGATACCGGACCCGACGCTGGAAGCGTTCTATCCGCAGCACTGGCCAGCCGAGGTCGAGGTCGAAGCCGGCGGGCGAATTTTTCGCCGCCGCGTGATCGAGGCGCGCGGCGATCCCGAGCATCCGCTCGACCGCGCCGCGCTCGACGACAAGGCGCACAATGTGCTCGATGCGTTGCTCGGCGCCGCCCGCGTCGACGAATGGCTGCGCCTTTGCCACGAAGCGTTGCAGAACAGCGCCGCATGCGAGCGGCTCGCCTTCGCCTTCGCCGCTGCGGCGGCAGGCGAAGCGGTGAAGTAGGTGCGGGGTATGCTGGGCGATGCCGTGCTGGTGACAGAGAGCGGCGCCGAACTGTTGTGCAAAACGCCGCGCCAGTTGTTCGAAGTTGAGGGATCATGAACAATCTCCGCTCATTCCCGCGCAAGCGGGAATCCAGAGTCGAGCGCAAGAACAGCGGGGTTCCCACTTTCCGCCTTCGCGCGATGCGCTTCGGCGGACCGCAAACCCGCCGTAGCTCGCCAAGCGAGCGTAGGCGGGTCGCGGGAACGAACGGATTTTTCTGAAAAATGAGCCGCGGCCTGATGTCCCGTTCTGCCGTCGAATTGCCCGATGCGGCGCTCGAGGCGGCGATCGCGCATGCCGCATTGGCGCAAGCCGGCGGTCAGTCGCTCAACGGCATGATCGCCGCCGTCGAGCGCCAGGCGCGGCTTCTCGGCGCGGAGGAAATTTACCTCGCGGCGGCGCCCGATCTGGCGCGCGATGCGCGTTTCATCCGCATCGAAGGCGAGCGGGCGCTCGGCCGGCATTTCGCGCTGCGCGCAACCGTCGCCTACAAGGGCGCATGGATCCGTCTCATTCGCGCCTTCTGCGAATCCGGTGTTGCCGAGCAAGCTGCCGCACGTCTTGCGCATGCGGCCGCGCTGTTGCCGTCGGACCGCGGTTTTAAGGATTTCAAAAGCTTCGTGGTCGAGGGCTGCCGCATGGCGCAGCCGCTCGAGCCGCTGATGGGTTCGCGGCTTGCGTCCGCCGATCCGCCTGCGCCCGGAGCGCTGGTATCGCTGCAAGCGCTCATCAGTATCGCCGGCACGACCGTGCCGGCCGGCGTGCCCGCGCTGATCGGGATCGACGGCGCGGCCGGCAGTCTGTTGGCCGATCCGCTTCATGAATAGGCCGCGTACTGATAAACCGGCCTCCGCTTACTGCAGTCGGCCTTGATCTCCAACAAAGATACGCGGATATTTGCGTAACACGTGGCCTTGAGGCCAACACTCAAAACAACTTCGTTAAAATATAAAGTGAAATCAGGGAGAAGAAATATGGTGACGAAATTCGCAGCAGCTCTACTCGCCATGAGCCTGTTCGCCGGAGCCGCCCATGCGCTGACACCGCGCAGCCGCTCTCTCAGCTTTGCCCATTTCCCCACCTGCTCGGACGGCCTGGTCAAAGCAACATGCGTATGCCGCGCTACGGACGGATCACGCCGGTTCGGGCTTTGTCGTTCCGGGCGATATTGCCACACCTTCAATGGGGCGTGCACGCAGTAGTCGATCTGACGCCGTGAACGCGGCGCCGAACTCGCAACCAAAGAAGCCAGCGGTGGGAGACCAAAAATCGGCAGGATTAAATATCCGGCCGGTTTCGGGTCCGCGCGCTCAATCTAGCGCACGTTCCGCTGTAATCGAATCGAGCTCCTTCATTCGTCATTGCCGGGCGCCGGGTTGCTCGACGAGCTCGTTCGTGCCCATGCACGATGCACGGGGCAGATCGACGGCATGATCCTTGCCGGGTTCGTACTCGGGCTATCAACGCCGTGTGGAAGTGAAGCGTGGACGCAGCTCAGGCCGCGCTCGTCAATTCAGCGGCGCTGCCGTCGTTCGACAGCACGAAAACGCGAGGCTTACCAAGGACGTCGGGTATTGCTTTGCGCCTGAAGTGGAAATTGAATCCGGCGTAGAGCGCCGAATGTGCGGCAAGTTTGTCCACAACGTCCGGCCGCCGCTCGCTGGTCGCGCCGCAGCCGAGATAGCGATGATCGAGAAACACTGCGATTGTTTGCGCCCGTTGCCTGCCACACGGTTCGATCGCCCAGCCCTTGAATTGGATCGTTTCGTCTTCGATGAACACGCCGTCTATATTGCCTTGCATGCGGTTTTGTTCGACGCGATACGCATCGCCCATCGAATCGAGAATATATTCGTGCCCCTCGCGGTCCTCTATTTGATAGGTACGATTGAAGACCGTTGCAGGGTCGATGCCGGTCTGTACTTCGCCGTTGAGGGATGCACGCAGCAAATCCTGGAAAGCGGCGCGGTCAGATCCTGGTGTACCTACATCATGAGGACCCGCCAGCAGGAGCAGTCGGAATCGAGACGCGAAAAGCTGCCACAAGCGTCGGCGATCATGTTTGGCAATGATCGGACTCCCTGTACAACAGAAATACGTAAGTTCTCCGCGAAATACATTCTGCTCCAATCGACTATCTAAAGCATGGGCGCTCATCATGCGAACGTGCTGCTCGTAAACGCGCAGGTGCAACTCCAGGATTGGTCCGGCTTGGTGACGGTTCGGAGGGTGGTGCCCCAGCCACAAGTCGACGTCGTCGTCGAGTCTGCAAGTCGGCGGGTTCGTATCCACCAGCGCCAGGTATTCCACTGCATCGCCCGAATTCTGCAGCTGCAGCGCCATCTCGAACACGACAAGCCCGCCGAAACTTGTCCCCAGCAGCCGATAGGGACCCTGCGGCTGCACTGCTTTGACCTCGCCAATAAAATGCGCCGCAACCTGCGCGACCGTCGTACACCCGACGCTTGCCCAGTCCATTTTCGGCGGCTGCAATCCAAAAACCGGCTGATCGGGCCCAAGCGCGCGCATGGTGGACAGCAACCCCAGTGTATGGCCATGCACGCCGTGGACCGTGAACAGCGGGCGCTGCCGACCGGCCACGTTGACACGGACCATGTTGCTCACCAGCCCCGCCGCCGCAGTTTCAAGGCAGGCGGCGAAAAGGTTGACCGTTGGCGCCTCGGACAGAACCGTGAGCGGTAACTGGTAATGCAGCTGGATCTCGATGCGGTGGAACAGATCCAGGGCCGAGAGCGAATCCCCGCCGCACAGGAAAAAATCATCGTCAGGGCCAATGTCGTAGCGGTGGAGCACGGCACGCCAAAGAGCAAGGAGCATTTCCCGCATCTTGGCCCGTGGTTCACCGTTCGCTTCCGACGTCGCACTCAAAATCTCCTGCCGCCTGTCATCCGGCCGCGCCGGCCGCGCCTGTTGCAGCTTTTGCCGATCGATCTTGCCAGTTGCGGTCAGCGGCAAGCGATCGACAACAATAAACTCCGATGGAGTCATGTGGTCAGGTAAAACGGTCCGGACTTCGCGTCGAAGCGAGCTAATGGATGCGTCGTGCAAGTTCGCAGGCGACCGACCGGGAGCCGGATTGGCGGGCGCATCGTGATTGAGGACGACATAGGCGACAAGGCGCACGGTTTCGTTCGGCTGTCCAATCGCGCAGACAGCCGCACCTTCCACGCCCGGCATGCTGGCGATCGTGTCTTCCACATCGGTCAGCATGACGCGGAAGCCGTGGATTTTCACTTGCGAATCCGTACGGCCCACGTATTCCAGGAGTCCACTTTCATTGACGCGGCCAAGGTCGCCGCTGCGAAAAATCCGCCCCATTGATCCTTGTCCAAAACGGCTCGCCGTAAGCGCTGGATTGCGCCAATAGCCGGCGGCGAGTGCGTCGCCGCGCACGACGATCCGGCCGACCTCGCCCCGCGTGACCATCTTGTCCTCGTCGTCCTCGATAGAAACCCCCAGGCCGTCGAAAGGCGGCCCCACCGGCAGACGTCCCTTCGGGACCGGGTCATCGTGGGTGAGGCGCAATTGCGCGATGCTTCCGACTTCGGAAGCGGCATAGCCGTGGATGAAAACACTCCCGGGTCGGAAATGCTTGCGGAAGGCGGCGAAATCACTTGCCGTTCCGGACTCGCCGCCGATGCGAACCACCCGCATGTGCGGGAATTGCCGCCCATCCGGCAGAGTCTTGACGAAATTTCGAAAGAACGAGGCCACGGAGATATAGACCGTGATCTGTTGCTCCGATAGCCAGTCCGCCAGATGGCCGATGCCCTTTTGCGCCACGGCAAAAGGGCACAGCGTCGCGCCGCTTAACAGCGCAAGCAGCGATGACTTTATCGCCGAAAGAGTGTTGACCGCAGCGAAATGGGCAATGCGATCCTGCGGCACGATTTCCAGTCCGCGGGAAACCCGGCCAATGTCCTCGATAATCTGCCCATGCGTGATCATCAGCGCGTTGGGAGGCCCGGTGCTGCCGG
>JASHSE010000553.1 GCA_030036975.1 Xanthobacteraceae bacterium
AGCGCCTTGGTTTCCGCCGGCTCGATCTGCAGCACCGTCACGAGCACGGCGCCGAATTGACCCTGGATAGGTGCGCTGACCTCGCCAGCTTTGAGCGAAAAGGCGGCGTCGGCGACTTTCGGATCGACGATACCGGCTTTCGCCACGGTGCCGAGATCGATATCGCTCGGCTTGAGCTTGCGTTCGGCCGCGAGCGCGGCAAAGCTCGTGCCCGATTTGATGCGTTCGCTCGCCGCCTGCGCCTCGGCCATGTTGGGAAACACGATCTGCTCGACGTGACGGCGCTCCGGCGTCGAGTAGTTCTTCAGATTCTGCTCGTAGTTTTTCTGCACGTCGGCGTCCGACACCTCGATGGTTTTCGCCAGCTCCTGCGGCGTCACCGTCACGGTCACGACCTTGCGGTATTCCGGCGCGCGGAACAGGATTTTGCGCTCGTCGAAATATTTGCTGAGTTCCTCGGAGGTCGGTGCCGGGATGTCGCCCGCCTGCTGCGGACCGAGCGCCACATAGTCGATGCTGCGCTGTTGGTTCTGAAACTGATTGATGGCGTCGAGATAGGCCTGCGGCACAGCGATGTTGCCCGAGATCGCCTGGGTCAGCTCACGGCGCGGAACGTCTCTGGCCTGCTCGTCGAAAAAGCGCTGCTCGGAATAGCCGATGCTTTGCAGGAAGTTTTCGAACGTGGCGCGATCGAACTGGCCGCTCGGCGTCTGAAAATGCGGATCGTGCAGGACCTGCTGGACGAGATCGGCCGTCGGCACGCCGAGCCGCATGCGGTGCGCCAACTGGTCGAGCCCGGCCTCGGCCACCATTTGGCCGAGCACCTGGGCCGGCAGCCCGAGCGCATTGGCCTGGTCTGCGGTCAAGGGATGGCCGATTTGCTGGCTCAGTTGCTGCAGGCGCTCATTGTAGGTCTGGCTGAACTGGTCGGCCGAAATCTCGACGTCGCCGATCTTGGCGAGATACGAGCGGCCGAAGCCCCGGAAAATGTCGTTGATGCCCCATAACGCGAAAATGGCGGCCAACAGCGTCATGACCGCGCCCATGACGATGCGGCCGAGCCAAGTGGAGGAGGCCTGGCGAATACCTCGAAGCATGTGGTTCCAGCGTGGTGAGTGGTGTCGCCTGCCGGGCGAAGGCGCGCATCATAGGGAGCGCCGTCCCGCGCCGCAATCGGCGCAATGGACTGGTAAAACGTCTCTTTTCGCCGTGCAACCAGTCTGCTAACGGCTCATTGTCGCATTTTTGAGGCTGTGCACGATGGCGCGGCGCCCGTTGGTCGCAGGCAACTGGAAAATGAACGGGCTTTCGGCCTCGGTTGCCGAACTGCAAAAGATCATGGCCGGCACCCAACACTTCGCCAATGTCGACGTGATGGTCTGCCCGCCAGCAACGCTGCTCGCCGGTTTTGCCGCCGCGGCCCGCGGCTCGCGGGTTGCGATCGGCGCCCAGGACTGTCACCCGTGTCCCGCCGGCGCCTATACGGGCGACATTGCCGCCGAAATGCTCAAGGATGCCGGTGCGCAGGCGGTCATCGTCGGCCATTCCGAGCGCCGCCACTATCATGGCGAGACCGACGCGATGGTCCGCGACAAGGCGCTGGCCGCGCGCCGCTCCGGGCTTGCGGCGATTATCTGTGTCGGCGAGACGCAGGCGGAGCGCGATGCAGGTCATGCCCGCGCGGTAGTGCGCGCGCAGCTTGAGGGTTCGCTGCCAGACGGCGCGGCCGATTTTGCCCTGGCCTACGAGCCGGTCTGGGCCATCGGTTCCGGCGTGACGCCGACCCCGCACGACGTCGCCGACATGCACGGCTTCATTCGCCAGATGCTGTCGGCACGTTACGGCGATGCGGCACAGCGAACGCGCATTCTCTATGGCGGCTCGGTCAAGCCGAACAACGCAGCGGAACTTTTGGCGGTCGACAATGTCGACGGCGCGCTGGTTGGCGGCGCGAGCCTCAAAGCCGAAGAGTTTTTGCCGATCGTCCGCATTTACGGCTGAAGCGCTGCGGCGACTGGCGCGACCGGCTTTGCGCCCTTCTGGACGCACCGGCTTTGGTCTATTCTTCCCACAAAGCACGACGCTCGCCGCACAAGAGAACGGCACGGGAGGACGCCATGGCCGAGGAAACAATTCCACGCCGCAAATTTTTGTTGGGAGCAGGCATTGCCGGCACTGCGGTCGCGACCGGCTTGAGTCAAGCCGAACCGGCGGCCGCGGCCGCGCAGGCGCCCGCCGCTGCGGCGGCGCAGCCCGAACCGCTGCTCGCGCTGAACGAAACCGAGCACGCCTTCGCCGTCGCTGCAGTCGATACGCTCATTCCCGCCGATGAATTATCGCCTTCAGGCAGCGACTGCGGCATCGCGACCTTCATCGATCGCCAGCTCGCCAGCGCCTGGGGCGGCGGCGCCAAAATGTATCGCGCCGGCCCGTTCCACAACGGCAAACCCGAGCAGGGCTATCAGCTGGCGCTGACGCCGGCCGAGTTCTTTTCCGCGGGTATTGCCGCAGCCAACGCCTGGTCGCGCAAGGCTTATGGTCACGACTTCGACCGGCTCAACCCGGACCAGCGCGTCGAGGCGCTCAAGGCCATGCAGGACGGCCAGGCGGAATTCGCCGATTTCAGTTCGCGCGCGTTTTTCGCCCGGCTCTTGGCGATCACCATGGAAGGCTTCTTCGCTGATCCGATCTACGGCGGCAACCGGAACAAGGCTGGCTGGCGCATGATCGGCTTTCCCGGCCTGCCCGCCACCTACATCAATCTTTATGAGGAGTACCGCGACAAGCCCTACGTCCTCGAACCGCGCTCCATAGCCGATTTCTCATAGAGGAGAGCGCGTCATGGCGACGAGGCTCAAAGAAGTCGGTGCAGTCGTGGTCGGCATGGGCTGGACCGGCGCGATCTTGGCGCGCGAACTCACCAAGGCGGGCCTGCAAGTCGTCGGATTGGAGCGTGGGCAGGATCGCGTGCCCGGCGAGGATTTTGTTTTGCCTGCGGTACGCGACGAGCTGCGCTACTCGCAGCGGCTCGAATTGATGATGGACAATTCGACCGACACGCTGACCTTCCGCAACCGCCCGGACGACCAGGCGTTGCCGGTGCGCCGCATCGGCGCGTTTCTGCCCGGCGAGGGCGTCGGCGGCTCCGGCATTCATTGGGGCGGGCTGCATTGGCGCTTCCTGCCTACCGACTTCCGCATCCGTAGCACCATCGCCGAGCGTTACGGC
>JASHSE010000554.1 GCA_030036975.1 Xanthobacteraceae bacterium
CGAGCCGCAATTTCCCCGCAGCCGCCGAGTTACAGACCTTATTTTCGAGGCGGATTTCCTCATGCTGATCTCGATTCGCCGCCATGATCCTTTCATTAGTCCGAAAAACAAGAATCAACTGTGTCCTCAAGCGTATCGGCCGTGGCAGTGCTTGAACTTCTTGCCTGAGCCGCAGGGGCACGGCTCGTTGCGGCCGACCTTGCCCCAGCTCGTCGGGTCTTGCGGATTGCGCGCTGGCGCCGGCGCGGAGCCCATCGCCGCCGCGGCCATGGCCGGACCGGAGCGGCCGAGGGCGGCGGCGCTGCCGCGGCCGATGCCGTGGCGGGCGAGGATTTCGCCGCCGGCGGTCGCCAGCGCCATTTCGTCCTCGCCGGTGAGCGGATCGGTCTTGTGCGGCTCCATGACCGGCAGCATGGTGGCTTGCTCTTCGGGCGGCGGTGCCGGCATGACCTCGACGCGCATGAGCTGCCCGGTGACCGCTTCGCGCAGGCTCTGGCTCATCCCTTCGAACAGGCTGAACGCCTCGGCCTTGTATTCGTTGAGCGGATCGCGTTGGCCGTAGCCGCGCAGCCCGATCACCTGGCGCAGATGCTCGAGCATGATCAAGTGCTCGCGCCACAGATGGTCGAGCGTCTGCAACAGGATCGACTTCTCGATATAACGCATGACGTCGGGGCCCCATTGGGCCGCCTTGGCCGCCATGTGCTCGTCGGCGCGGTTTTCGACGCGGGTAAAGATTTCCTCGTCCGCAATGCCTTCTTCCTTGGCCCATTCGTCGACCGGCAGGTCGATGCCGAGCACGCGCCTGAGCTCTTCGCGCAGCCCGGGCGTGTCCCATTGCTCCGGGTAGGCGTTTTCCGGCACGTGCTTGGCGACCAGATCGTCGATCGCGGTGTGGCGCATGTCGGCCACCACTTCGGCCCCCACCTCGTCGCTCATCCACTCGACGCGCTGGTCGAAAATGACCTTGCGCTGGTCGTTCATCACGTTGTCGAACTTGAGGATGTTCTTGCGGATGTCGAAATTGCGCGCCTCGACTTTCTGCTGCGCCTTCTCCAACGCTTTGTTGATCCAGGGATGGATGATGGCCTCGTTTTCCTTCAAGCCGAGCTTCTGCAGCATGCCGTCGAGCTTGTCGGTGCCGAAGATGCGCATCAGATCGTCTTCGAGCGACAGGAAGAATTTGGAATGGCCGGGATCGCCCTGGCGGCCGGAGCGGCCGCGCAGCTGATTGTCAATGCGCCGGCTCTCGTGCCGCTCGGTGCCGAGCACGTAGAGGCCGCCGGCGGCGAGCGCCTTCTCCTTCAGGCGCGCGACCTGGCCGCGAATCTCGGTGGCGCCCGGCGATTTTTCACGCTCGCGCTGATCTTCGATGGCGGCCAGCTCCTGGCGGATGCGCATGTCGGCATTGCCGCCGAGCTGAATGTCGGTGCCGCGGCCCGCCATGTTGGTGGCGATGGTGATGGCGCCGGGCACGCCGGCCTGCGCCACGATATAGGCCTCCTGCTCGTGGTAGCGGGCGTTGAGGATGGCAAACACCTTGGCCTTGGAGGCGCCCTCGTCGCCCGAATAGAGCGAGGCAAACGCGTTGGGATCGGCGAAGTCGTGCTGCTCCCAGCCCTGCCGGCGCAGCAACTCGGCCAGCTGCTCGGATTTTTCGATCGAGGTGGTGCCGACCAGCACCGGCTGGCCGCGCGTCTTGCAGTCCTCGATCAGCGCCAGGATGGCCCGGTATTTTTCCGTCGCGGTGCGATAGACCTCGTCGTCGTCGTCGGCGCGGATCATCGGCAGGTTGGTGGGAACTTCGAGAACTTCGAGATTGTAGATGTCCATGAACTCGTCGGCTTCGGTCATGGCCGTGCCGGTCATGCCGGCGAGCTTTTCGTACATGCGGAAGTAATTCTGGAACGTGATCGAGGCGAGCGTCTGGTTCTCAGGCTGGATCGGCTGGTGCTCCTTGGCCTCGAGCGCCTGGTGCAGGCCTTCCGAATAGCGCCGGCCGGGCATCATGCGGCCGGTGAACTCGTCGATGATGACGACCTCGCCGTTGCGCACGATGTAGTCCTTGTCGCGGGCGAACAGCTTGTGGGCACGCAGCGCCTGGTTGACGTGGTGGACGACCGAGACATTCTCGACGTCGTAGAGCGAATCGGACTTGAGCTGGCCGGCGTCGCGCAGCCACTGCTCCATGCGCTCCATGCCGATCTCGGTGAGGTTGACGGTACGCTGCTTCTCGTCGACCTCGTAATCGGCCTTGTCGAGCTTGGGAATGAAGGCGTCGATGGTGTTGTAGAATTCGGAACGGTCGTCGAGCGGGCCGGAAATGATCAGCGGCGTGCGCGCCTCGTCGATCAGGATCGAATCGACCTCGTCGACGATGGCGTAGACGTGGCCGCGCTGCACCATGTCCTCGAGCCGGTACTTCATGTTGTCGCGCAGATAGTCGAAGCCCAACTCGTTGTTGGTGCCGTAGGTGACGTCGCTGTCGTATTGCTTCCTGCGCTCTTCGTCATCGAGGTCGTGCACGATGACGCCGACCGAGAGACCGAGGAACTTGTAGATCTGGCCCATCCATTCGGCGTCGCGCTTGGCCAGATAATCGTTGACGGTGACGACGTGGACGCCGCGGCCGGCGAGCGCGTTGAGGTAGACCGGCAGCGTGGCGACCAGCGTCTTGCCTTCGCCGGTCTTCATCTCGGCGATCTTGCCTTCGTGCAGCACCATGCCGCCGGTCAGCTGGACGTCGAAATGGCGCTGGCCCAGCGTGCGTTTGGCCGCTTCGCGCACGGTGGCGAATGCCGGCACCAGGATGTCGTCGAGGCTCTTGCCTTCGGCAACTTCCCGCTTGAACGTCTCGGTGCGCTGGCGCAGCGCCTCGTCGGAAAGCTGCTCGAGCTCGCCTTCCAGCGCGTTGATCGCCTCGACGCGGGGCCGATAGGAGCGGATTCGCCGGTCATTGGCGGAACCGAACAGCTTACGGGCGACCGCACCGATCATCGCAACATCATCCTTCCGCTTGGTGCTGAACGCGCCACGGCGCTATGCGTGCCAATGCTGTCCGCGACCCGGCGCCTATGGTTCGTCTCGTCGCGATGGTGCAGTGGCCAAGTTGCGGAAAATTCGGCGCTATTCGGGTTTCTGCGAGGCCACAATGCACGCGGTGACATGCCAAGCACTGGCCGCCCAGATTCCGAGCCACAGATATGAGGGGGTGGTTTTCTTGTCAATGCGACCGGAAATTCACGCGCTCGTTAAGGCTCTTGGTCATTCTTCGATTGCCAATGCGGCCCAATTCGGCGACTGTCCGCGCCCGGGCGCTGCTCAACCATGCGGCAGAGGCAAGTAGAGCGGCATGCCCGACCGAATAGGCCGGCCAAGCCAGCGACGGCGCAGCCGTCTTGAGCCCCGCAGCGGCGATGCGGGTGCCAATTCCGTGACACAAGGATGATCCCGATGAGCTCACGATACGCCTTTCGCCCGCTTGGCCTGCTCGCGCTCGTCGCCGCGCTCACGGTGCCGGTCGCCACGCTGCGCGCGCAGGATTCCGATGCGGTGATCGCCCGCGTCAATGGCGTCGACATCCGGCAAAGCGATCTGGCCCTCGCCCAAGAGGAAGTCGGCGGCAACGTGCCGGGACAGATGACGCCGGACCAGAAGCGCGAGTACCTCATCACCTACTTGGCCGACGTCGTCCTCCTGGCGCAAGCCGCCGAGCAGCAACACCTTGGCGACCAACCCGACGTCAAGCGCGAGGTCGCATTCGAGCGCAACAAGGTGCTGATGGAAGCGCTGTTGCGCAATACCGGCAAGGCGGCGCAGACCGACGACGCGATGCACAAGGTCTACGACGATGCGGTCAAGAAGATGGCGCCCGAAGAGGAGGTGCATGCGCGTCACATCCTGGTCGCCACCGAGGACGAAGCCAAAGCGATCGAGGCACAACTGAAAGCCGGCGCCGACTTTGCCACCCTCGCCAAGGAGAAATCGAAGGATCCGGGCGCCGCGAATGGCGGCGATCTCGGCTATTTCACCAAGGACCAGATGGTGCCCGAATTCGCCGCCGCCGCGTTCAAGCTCGACAAGGGCCAAATCTCCGATCCGGTGCACACCCAGTTCGGCTGGCACATCATCAAGGTCGAGGACAAGCGCATCAAGCCGACGCCGACTTTCGACGAGGTCAAGGGCCAGATCGAAAATTACGTCGTGCACCGCGCCCAGGCGCAACTGGTCGACAACTTGCGCAAGTCCGCCAAGATCGAGCGGCTCGATCAGCCGCCGGCGCCGAATACTTCGCTCAATCCCGGCGCGCCGGTGAAGAAGTAGTGGCCGCTACCCTCTTGCGGGACGCGCCAAAAAGCTTTGTTGTCATTTCGGCCGAGCGCAGCGAGAGCCGGAATCCATAACCACAGCCGGTTGGGACAACCTGTATCAATCGTGGTTATGGATTCCGGGTTCGCGCCTTCGGCGCGCCCCGGAATGACGCTTAGCCATGCCAACCGCCATCTCTCCCCTCGCGCCTGCGTCCTTTCCCGACATGCCGCCGGTTGCCGGCGTGCGGCTCGCGGCCGCCGCGGCCGGCATCCGCTATGCCGGGCGCACCGACGTCTTGCTCGCGGTGTTCGATCCCGGCACGTCGGTTGCCGGTGTGCTGACGCGCTCGAAGTGTCCATCGGCGCCGGTTGATTGGTGCCGCGCCCGGCTGCCGGCCGGCAGCGCCAGCGCGCTGGTGGTCAATTCCGGCAATGCCAATGCGTTTACCGGCAGGTCCGGCAAAGCCGCGACCGCGATGACCGCCGACATTGCGGCCGCCGCGGTCGGCTGCAAGCCCGATAGGGTTTTTCTGGCGTCGACCGGCGTCATCGGCGAGCCGCTCGACGCCCAAAAATTCGCCGACGTCATGGAGCGGCTTGCCGCGGAGGTCGCGCCGGGCGGTTGGGACACCGCCGCCAAGGCGATCACGACCACCGACACGTTTCCCAAGGGCGCCGCCGCCATGGTGCGGTTCGGCGCGACCGCCGTGACGATCTGCGGCATCGCCAAAGGCGCCGGCATGATCGCGCCCGACATGGGCACCCTCTTGGCCTTCGTGTTCACCGATGCGCCGATTGCGCCCGCCGTGCTGCGCGGCCTCGTTCGCGACGGCGTCGAGGATACGTTCAATGCCGTGACCATCGACGGCGACACCTCGACCTCGGACACGCTCCTTGCCTTCGCCACCGGCGCCGCCGCGTTGCGCGGCGTCGAAAAGATAACCCGGGCGAGCGACCCGCGCCTGCCGGCGTTCCGCAAGAGTTTTAATGCCGTGCTTGCCGACCTCGCCGAGCAGGTGGCGCGCGACGGCGAAGGTGCCCGCAAGCTGGTCGAGATCGTGGTCGAAGGCGCCAGATCCAAGCACTCGGCGCGGCGCATCGCGCTGTCGATCGCCAATTCGCCCTTGGTCAAGACCGCGATCGCCGGCGAGGACGCCAATTGGGGCCGCGTCGTCATGGCGGTCGGCAAGGCCGGCGAGCCCGCTGACCGCGACCGGCTGTCGATCTGGTTCAACGGCATCCGCGTCGCCCACAAGGGTGCGCGCGACCCGGCCTATGACGAGGCTGCGGTTTCGGCGGCGATGAAAAAGCCGGAGATCGCACTGAAAGTCGCACTCGGCCTCGGCAAGGGGCGTGACCGCGTGCTGACCTGCGACCTCACCAAGGAGTATGTGGCGATCAACGGGGATTATCGATCCTAGGATGAAACCAGAAGATCGAGCGGCACGTTGAGTGCGTCGGCAATACGGCGAAGGGCGGCTACGGCGCCCTTTCGGCGCCCGGTTTCAACGTCTGATATGTAGCCTTGGCTGAGGTTGGTCTGCGAAGACAGCCTCAGTTGCGTCACGTCACGCCATTCGCGCAACGCCCGTACCGGATTTTCATTGCGGGCTAAACGGTCGACGACTTCTTTCGGCAGCAAGGGCGCGCCGGCGGCAATCTCGCTCCGTCCACGGGCAGCCAGCCGCGCCGTGCCCGCGTCCTCGTCGGCCTCGTTGGCCTTCGCGACAAGGGCCTCGTACTCGCGGCGGGGCATGATTGCAACTTCTCCGCGGGAGGTCTTTTGAAAGCGAACATTCATGAGTAGTCCTCAGTCATATATTTCTCGTCGGTGCCCGACCGCGACTATCACAATTGAGGCGCCTTCCTCGTAGAAGATTACGCGCCAGTCACCAACCCGAAGACGCGAGCCGCGCCGCCCCTTAAGCCGCTTTACGTCTCCGCTGCCGCTGGCAGCGAACTCCATCAGTCGACCGTCAATCCGGTGCCGGATTTGTGCTGCGAGCTTAATCCATTGTCGGGCGCCCGCCGGGGTGAAGACAACCCGCTTCATGTGGTAATATCGCTTTAAGCGATAATAATAGCAAGGCTATCCCTGTGATTCCCGAGCTGCGGAAGATTCGGACAACCACGCTCGAAATTGCTTACGAGGAAAGCGGCCGCGCCGATGGCACGCCGGTCATTTTGCTGCACGGCTGGCCGTACGATCCGTGCTGCTACGACGAGGTGGTGCCGCCGCTTGTCGCCGCGGGCTGCCGCGTGATCGTGCCTTATCTGCGCGGTTTTGCGGCGACGCGGTTTTTGTCGGCCGCGACGCCACGCTCCGGCCAGCAGGCGGCCCTCGGCAATGATCTGCGCGAGTTTTTGGACGCGCTCGGCATCGCCCGCGCGGTGCTGGCGGGCTACGATTGGGGCGGCCGCGCTGCCTGCATCGTCGCCGCGCTTTGGCCCGAGCGCGTCATCGGGCTCGTCACCGGCAACGGCTACAACATCCAGGACATCGCCGCGTCCGTGAAACCGGTGGCGCCGGCGCAGGAGCATCGCTTCTGGTATCAATATTACTTTCATACCGAACGCGGCCGCGCCGGCTTGACGCAAAACCGCCGCGCGCTGTGCCGGTATATCTGGCAAATCTGGTCGCCGCTTTGGACGTTCGACGACGCGGTCTACGAGCGCAGCGCGGCGTCGTTCGACAATCTGGATTTCGTCGACGTGACGATCCAGTCGTATCGGCACCGTTTCGGCTATGCGCCGGGCGATCCGGCGCTGCAGCCGATCGAGCAAAAACTCGCCGCGCAGCCGAAAATCGCGGTGCCGACCATTGCGCTCCAGGGCGAGGTCGACGGCGTTGCGCCGCCCACCGCGTCCGAGCACCATCACCGCTTCTTCACCGGCCCGTTCACGCGCCGCGTGCTGCCGCGCATCGGCCACAACCCGCCGGCCGAGGCGCCGCAAGCGTTCGCCGACGCGGTGCTGGAATTCGCCGGGAAAGGCGGGACGTGAATGTCGCTGCCGCTTCCTCCATCTCATTCAGCGCGCATGGTGCGGCAAATGGATGTTAAAGCTGCATTAACCCTTACGGCGATTCCGCCGCCGTATTGGACTGGATTGAAGCTGCCTTTACCAGCGCTTGTTTACACCGGGGGCAGGTCGTGAGCGTCAAGCTGGTCCTGGTTGCCGCCTGCGCCCTCATCGATGCCGATGGGCGCGTGCTGATTGCGCAGCGCCCGCCGGGCAAGGCGATGGCGGGGCTGTGGGAGTTTCCCGGCGGCAAGGTCGAAGCGGGCGAACGGCCGGAGCAGAGCCTGATCCGCGAACTGAGGGAGGAACTGGGAATCGTCGTCAAGGAGGAGTGCCTCGCGCCGCTCACGTTCGCGAGCCACCTGTATCCCGACTTCCACCTGCTCATGCCGCTTTATGTCTGCCGGCGCTGGGAAGGGATCGTCGCGGCGCAGGAGCAGCAAAGGCTCAAGTGGGTGCGGCCGAACGATTTGCGCGACTACCCGATGCCGCCTGCCGACGAGCCCCTGATCCCGCATCTTGCAACACTGTTGTGATCGAAAGAAATAAGGGGCGTCCAATGTTCAACCGAGTACCGGAAGCGATCAGCACGGCAAACCTCCGCCGTTTCCTGCGCGATGACAGCGGCGCCACCGCGATCGAATACGCGATCATCGCCTCGGGTATCGCGGTGGCGATCGCCACCACGATCGTGAGCCTGGGTTCGAGCGTGCAGGGCCTCTACTCAAGCGTCGCCACGGCGATGAAGTAGATGGCGAATAGCGAATGGCGAGTAGCGAATAGCGAGTAATGTTGTTGCGGCTCGTCTATTCGCTACTCGCCACTCGCCATTCGCTATTCGCCATTCGCGCCTCACCGCCCTGCTTTATCGCCCGCCGACATCTCGCGCGTGCCAAGCGCATCGGCAAGCCGCGCCTTGGCCGCGCCGGGACGCAGCGGCGGCTGCTGGCTCGGATGCGGCGTCCAGCCGGACAACCAGACGATGTCGAACGTCGCGCGCAGCCGGCCGTCCGGATCGGCGAAGCGCTGACTGTAGATTTCGGCCATGCGCATCAGCGTGGCGCGGCGCAGCGGCCTGCGGCGGCGCTCGACCAGCGCATTGGTGGCGGCCATGCGGCGCAGATCGTGCATCAGGGCGAACGCCGAATCGTAGCGCACGCAGACGCGGTCGACATCGGTCACCGGCAGCGCGAAGCCGGCCCGCTGCAGCAGCGCGCCGAGCTCGCGCACATCGGCAAACGGCGCGACGCGCGGCGAGGCGCCGCCCTCGATCTCGCTTTCGGCCGCCGCAAACGCTTGGCGCAACTCGGTGAGCGTCTCGCCGCCGATCAGCGCGGCGAGAAACAGGCCGTCGGGCTTGAGCGCGCGGCGAATTTGGATGAGCGTGCCGGGCAGATCGTTGACGAATTGCAGCGCCAGCGCCGAGACCACGAGATCGACCGAGCCGCCGCCAAACGGCAGCGCCTCTTCGTCGGCGACGATTATCTGTTTGGTGCTTGCTGCTTCCGGCGCCGCATCGGCGGCGCAAACCGAAACGATCGTGCCGATCGAACCGAGCCCCGCCAAAACCTTGCGCAGCGCCGTGCCCGGCGTGCCGAGGTCGACCGCAATGTCGAACCGGCGCAGCACCGCGGTGAGCCGATCGGCAAAATCCTCGGCGGCGCGGTCGAGCAAAAACGTCGCCGCGCCCAGATCGTTGGCGCGCCGCCGGCGTCGGCGGATCAGGGCGCGATCGAAAATGAGCGGGCTGTCGGGCATCGTAGGAAAAGCATCGTTATGGCCAGCGATCAGAGAAAGCCGTCGATCGCAACGGCCAGCCTCTTTTCCGAACAAATCAGGATGTCAAGGTGAAACCGCTTCGCGGTGCCAATAGCTCGTCTTTAGACGGGCGTAAACGCCCTTATGGGCGCGCCCTTGACATCCTGATTTGTTCGGAAGTTTTGCAGCCGTTGCGATCGACGGCCTGCGACCCAGCATACGGTTTTGAACATAGCATGGCATTCCCAATGACAACGCCGGTGTGAAGCGGTACGGTGGCGCCATGACGGGGTCGGCGGGCTTGATTCTTGCCACACGCATGCGGCGTGTCGCGGACGCGGCGCGGGCGGCCTGCCGCGCCGCGCTCGACATCGCATTGCCGCCGCTGTGTGCCGCCTGCCGCGAGCCGGTCAAAACGAGCGGCCTGTGTCCGGTCTGCTGGTCGAAGTTGTCATTCATCACGCGGCCGTATTGCGAGCGCCTCGGCATACCGTTCCAGTATGATCCCGGTCCTGGCGTGCTGTCGATGGAAGCCATCGCCGATCCGCCGGCCTATAACCGGGCGCGCGCCGCGGTGCGCTTCGACGAGATTTCGCGGGCGCTGGTGCATGCGCTCAAATATGGCGACCGGCTCGATCTGGCGCCGATGATGGGACGCTGGATCAGCCATGCCGGCCGCGAGCTGCTCAGCGAGGCCGACGCGCTCGTCCCGGTGCCGTTGCACTGGCGGCGGCAATGGGCACGGCGTTTCAACCAGTCGGCCATGCTGGCGGCATCGGTCTCGGCGCAAAGCGGCGTGCTGATCGCCGCCGGCGCACTCAAACGCGTCAAGGCCACCGCCCAGCAGGTCGGCCTGAGCCGCGCCGAACGCGCCAGCAATATCCAGGGCGCGTTCAAAGTGCCGGATAGCGGCAAGGCCGCAGTCGCCGGCCGGCGCCTCGTCCTCGTCGACGATGTATTAACCTCAGGCGCAACTGTCGACGGTTGCGCCCGCGCGCTCAACCGCGCCGGCGCCGCCAACGTGGACGTGCTGGTGTTCGCCCGGGTTGCCGATCCGGGGCGAACGGCCATATAGGAAAAGCGGAAAGCGAGCGCTTACATTTTAGCATCATGGCCGCGATCGACATCTATACGATTCCGTATTGTCCGTTTTGCCTGGACGCCAAGGAGCTGTTGGCCGGCAAAGGCGTGGCTTTCCATGAGATCGACGCCGGCCGCGACCGGCAAATCCGCCGCCAGATGATCGAACGCGCCAACGGACGCAGCACGTTTCCGCAGATCTTCATCGGCGCGACGCATATCGGCGGCTGCGACGATCTTTATGCGCTCGAAGAGGCCGGCAAGCTCGATGTGCTGCTCGCCGCGGCCGCGGCCAAGGAAGAGCCGGCATGAGCGCGCCGAGCACGTTCAAGGTCGCGCTGGTCGCCATGCGCTCTGGCCGCGATCCGCACGCCAATCTTGACGCTGTGCTGGCCGCGGTCGGCGAGGCCAAGCGCGCCGGCGCCGATTACGTGCAGACGCCGGAAATGACCAATATCATGGAGGTCAGGCGCGACCGCCTGTTCGCCAACCTGTGCGCCGATGAGCACGATCCGACGCTGGCCGCCATCTGCGAGGTGGCGCGCAAGCTTGCGATCACCATTCATCTCGGCTCGCTCGCCATCAAAGCTTCGCCCGAAAAGGCGGTGAACCGCTCGTTTCTGATCGACCGTCGCGGCGAGATTGTCGCCCGCTACGACAAGATCCACATGTTCGACGTCGATCTCGCCGGCGGCGAGAGCTATCGCGAGTCCAACACCTATCGGCCGGGCGACCTCGCGGTGGTGGCCGATCTGCCGTGGGGCCGGCTCGGGCTTACCGTCTGCTACGATCTGCGCTTTCCGGCGCTCTACCGCGCGCTGGCCGAGGCCGGCGCGTCGTTCCTGGCGATTCCGTCGGCGTTCACCCGGCAGACCGGCGAGGCGCATTGGCACGTGCTCATTCGCGCCCGCGCCATCGAGAACGGCTGCTTCGTGTTCGCCGCCGCGCAGGGCGGCAGGCATGAGAACGGCCGCGAGACCTACGGCCATTCGCTGATCGTCGATCCGTGGGGCCGCGTGCTCGCCGAAGGCGGCACCGAGCCCGGAATCGTGCTGGCCGAGATCGATCCCGCCGAAGCCGCGGCGGCGCGCGCCAAAATTCCGTCGCTGCGCCACGGCCGCCGCTTCGAGTTGGTCGAGCCGATGGCCGAGCCGGCCTATCTGCACGCGGTGCGGGGCGCGCCAGTGCCATGATCCGCTATGCGCTCGGCTGCGCCGACGGCCACGCGTTCGAGAGCTGGTTTGCGAACTCCGCGGCATTCGACAAGCAGCAGAAACGCGGCCTGGTGAGCTGCCCGGTTTGCGGCTCGACCAAGGTGGGGAAAGCCATCATGGCGCCGCGGCTGGCGCGCAGCGACGTCGAGGAAGTCGCACCGCCGGTACCGCAACCAGCTGCGCCGCCGCAGCCGCCCGCCTCAGCTTCGCCGTTGCCGCCGCAGCCGCTGCCGCCGGGCAAATCCGCCGTCGCCATGACGTCGCCGCAGGAGCGCGAGCTGCGGAAGAAACTCAAGGAGTTGCGCGACCACGTCACCAAGAACGCGCACTATGTCGGTCCGCAGTTTCCCGAACAGGCGCGCAG
>JASHSE010000555.1 GCA_030036975.1 Xanthobacteraceae bacterium
CGGAACCTTGGCGAGCGAATGCTCGCGGACCTTGTAGTTGATCTTCTCGTTGCGCAGATCGCCTTCGACCCGCAGGCCGCGCCGGTGCGCCGCCGCCAGCGCCTCGCGCGCGTAATCGTCCGCATCGGAGGTGATGGTCGCGACCGCCGCCTGCAGCGGCGACAGCCATAGCGGCAAGTGCCCGGCATAATGCTCGATCATGATGCCGGTGAAGCGCTCCAGCGAACCGAACATGGCGCGGTGCAGCATCACCGGCGTCACCTTGTTGGAATGCTCGTCGATATAAAACGCGCCGAGCCGGCCGGGCATGTTGAGATCGACCTGGATGGTGCCGCACTGCCAATCGCGGCCGATGGCGTCGCGCAACACATATTCGAGCTTGGGTCCGTAGAACGCGCCTTCGCCTTTGTTGAGCGTCCATGGCCGGCCCGACGCTTCGAGAGCGGCCTTGAGCGCCGTCTCCGACTTGTCCCAGGCAGAATCATCGCCGATGCGTTTGTCCGGCCGGTCCGAGAATTTAATGCGGACGTCGGCGAAGCCGAAATCGGCATAGATCGAGAGGATCAGATCGTTGACCTTGAGCACCTCTTCGGCGATCTGCTCCTCGGTGACGAAGATGTGCGCGTCGTCCTGGGTGAAGGCGCGCACCCGCAGCAGCCCGTGCAGCGCTCCCGATGGCTCGAACCGATGGACCTTGCCGAACTCGGCGATCTTGAACGGCAGGTCGCGGTACGATTTCAGCCCGTTCTTGAAGATCTGGATGTGGCCCGGACAGTTCATCGGCTTGACCACGAAGATGCGGTCGTCCTCCTCGCGCGGTTCGACCAGAAACATCGACTCGCGGAACGTCGCCATATGGCCGGAGGCGACCCACAGCGATGAATCGATCAGCTGCGGGGCGTTGACTTCGGCATAGCCTGCCGCCTGCTGCCGGCGCCGGATGTAGTTCTCCAGCGTCTGGAACAGCGTCCACCCCTTCGGGTGCCAGAACACCGAGCCGGGCGCCTCTTCCTGGAAGTGGAACAAATCCATCTCGCGGCCGAGCTTTCTGTGATCGCGCTTTTCCGCTTCCTCGATCTGTTTGAGATAAGCGTCGAGTTCCTCCTGCTTGGCGAACGCGGTGCCATAGATGCGCGACAGCATGTCGCGATTTGAATCGCCGCGCCAATAGGCGCCGGCGACCTTCATCAGCTTGAAGGCGTTGCCGACCTTGCCGGTCGAGGTCATGTGCGGGCCGCGGCACAGGTCGAACCAGTCGCCCTGCTTGTAGATCTTGATCTGCTGGTCTTGCGGAATGGCGTCGACCAGTTCGACCTTGAACAGCTCGCCCTTGTCGCGGAACACCTTTTTGGCTTGATCGCGCGACCAGACTTCCTTGGTGAACGGCTTGTCGCGCGCGATGATCTCGCGCATTTTCTTCTCGATCGCGCCGAAATCCTCAGGCGTGAACGGCTGGTTGCGGAAAAAATCGTAATAGAAGCCGTTTTCGATCACTGGACCGATGGTCACCTGGGTGCCGGGCCACAGCGTCTGCACCGCCTCGGCAAGCACGTGCGCGGCATCGTGACGAATGAGCTCGAGCGCGCGCGGATCGTCACGGCCGACGAACTCGATCTTGGCATCCTGCGCGATCGGGTCGGAGAAGTCGGCAATCTTGCCGTCGAGCGTCATCGCCACCGTGCGCTTGGCCAGCGACGGCGAAATGCTCTTGGCGACCTCAAGGCCGGTGGTGCCCGGCGGGTATTGCCGGTGAGCGCCATCCGGAAAGGTCACGGTGATCGGGTTGGATGTTGCCGCCGCGCCGGCGGGATCATACGCGGCTTGAGCCGAACTGCTCTCGGACATCGTCGTATCCTCTGCTCACTCGCTGCCTACGAATGCAGGTAAGCGCGGCAGAGATATAGCAATGTTGACGGGCGGCGCAACAATCCGCGGCGAACGCGCCCCGCTTGCGACTTTGCGAGCCCGCACAGTAGAATCGCGCCATGGCCGTCCGCCCCAACACCGCATTGGCGCAAATTCACCAGCAGATCATGTGGAGCCGCCTGATCGCGGTAGTCGAGGAGCAGGCGCAGACCATGCTGCGCACCGCCTTCTCCACCTCGGTGCGCGAGGCCGGCGACCTCTCCGCCGGCGTGTTCGACCGCCACGGCCGCATGCTGGCGCAGGCCGTCACCGGCACGCCCGGCCACGTCAACTCGATGGCTAATGCGGTCAAATATTTTCTCGACGTCTATCCGCTCTCCGGCATGAAGCCCGGCGACCACTACATCACCAACGATCCGTGGCTCACCTCCGGCCATCTGCACGACATCACGGTGGTGACGCCGAGCTTCTATCGCGGCGAAGCGGTCGGGCTGTTCGCCAACACCATCCACGTGGTCGACATCGGCGGCCTCGGCATGGGACCGGACGGCCGGCAGGTTTTTGAGGAGGGTTTGTCGATCCCGATCATGCCGCTTGCCCGTGAGGGCCGCATGAACGAGGATCTGTTGTGCCTGGTTCGCGCCAATGTGCGCGAGCCGCTGCAGGTCGAGGGCGACATTTACGCCTGCGCCGCGTGCAATGACGAGGGCAGCCGGCGGCTTATTGAGATGATGGACGAGTTCGAGATCGCCAATTTGGACAGGCTCGGCGATTCCATCGTTGAGGCGTCGCGCGAGGCAACGCTCGAGCGCATTCGCGCGCTGCCGGCCGGCACCTATCGCAACAGCCTGACCATGGACGGCTACGACAAGCCGCTCGTGCTCAATGCCGCATTGACGATCTCCGAAAACGGCATTCACGTCGATTTCGACGGCACCTCGCCGGCCTCAAGCTACGGCATCAACGTGGTGCTCAATTATTGCCTCGCCTACACCGCCTTCGGCGTCAAATGTCTGGTCGCACCCGACGTGCCGAACAATGCCGGCTCGCTCGAGCCGATCACGGTTGCAGCGCCGGAAGGCTGCGTGCTCAATGCCAACCGGCCGTGGCCTGTCGCGGCGCGCCATACGGTTGGGCAGATGCTGCCCGATGTCGTCGCCGGCTGCCTGCATCAGGCGATCGCCGGCGGCGTGCCGGCCGAAGGCGCGTCGTCGCTGTGGAATCCGCAGGTTTTCGGCGGCGGCTCGCTGGTCGACGAAGTCGAGGAGGGCACCGACGCCAACGCGCTGCCGCTGTTTTCGACCGTCATCTTTCATTGCGGCGGCACCGGCGCGCGCCCCGCCAAGGACGGACTGTCGGCTACATCTTTTCCGTCGGGCGTGCGAACCATACCGGTGGAAGCCACCGAGAGCATCGCGCCCGTCGTGTTCTATCGCCGCGAGTTTCGCGACGGCTCGGGCGGGCCCGGAAAATTCCGCGGCGGCCTTGGCCAAATCATCGAAATCGGCGGCGCCGACGCAAATCCTATTGCGTTGTTGTGCAATTTCGAGCGGGTCAAAAATCCGGCCCGCGGCCGCAACGGCGGCAGCGCGGGCGCTCCCGGGATGGTCACCTTGCGCTCCGGCCGGCCGATCCGGCCAAAGGGCCGGCAGACCGTACCGCCGCGCGACGCCATGTGCTTGCTTCTTCCAGGCGGCGGCGGCTTCGGCGATCCGCGGGCGCGCGATCCGGAGCGCGTGCGTAACGACGTGCTCGATGGTTTGATCAACGCCGAGCAGGCCCGCCGGGATTACGGCGTGGCAGTCGACGCGGCGGGCCGGCTCGACCTTGCCGAGACCGCGCGCCTGCGCGGCGGTTAGCCGTGCTCGACCGCGCACGTTCAAATGGCGACGATGCGGCAGAGAATGCCGCGTGAGTCGACCGAGCCTGAGATGGGATCCC
>JASHSE010000556.1 GCA_030036975.1 Xanthobacteraceae bacterium
CCCGACGAGCCGCCGAGACAGAGACCCTCGTGCTCGAGCAGATCGAAAATGATCGGCACAGCCTCCGCATCGGAAATGAGATAGGGCCTCTCGACCTTCAGCCCTTCGATAATCGGCGTCGCGCGGCCGAGTCCGATTCCTTCGGCGATCGAATTGCCGGGCGAAGCCTTGGCGGTGCCGTGCGCAAACAGCTCATACATCGCCGCGCCATGCGGATCGGCGCAACCGATTACCACGTCCTTTTTCTTCTCGCGCAGATATTTCGCCACCCCGGCGAGCGTGCCGCCGGTCCCGATCGCGCAGATGAATCCATCGACCTTGCCGTCGGTCTGCTGCCAGATTTCCGGCCCGGTGGTCAGATAGTGCGCCAGGCGATTGTCAAGATTGTTCCATTGGTCGGCGTAGATTACGCCGTTGGGCTCGCGCGGTCGTAATTGTTCGGCCAATCGCCGCGCCACGTGCTGATAATTGTTGGGATTGCTGTACGGCACCGCCGGTACTTCGATGAGCTGCGCGCCGGCGAGCCGCAGCATGTCCTTCTTTTCCTGGCTTTGCGTGTCGGGGATGACGATAAGGGTGCGGTAGCCGCGCGCATTGGCGACCAGCGCCAGGCCGATCCCGGTATTGCCGGCAGTACCCTCGACGACGAGGCCGCCGGGCCGGATCTCGCCGCGTTTCTCCGCTTCGAGGATGATCTGGCGGGCGGTGCGGTCTTTGACCGACTGGCCCGGATTCATGAATTCGGCCTTGCCCAAAATGGTGCAGCCGGTCGCGGCCGAAACGCGTTCGAGCCGGATCAGCGGCGTATTGCCGATGGCCTCAACGATGCCGTCGCATGCCTGCATGAGCGTCACATCCACCGGCCGGGACCCTAATTGACCCAATCTGCCGAAACAAGGCAGGGCCGGTCTCGCGCCAAGGTCGCTCTCGGCGGTTGCGATCCCGATCCGGAACAGAGCCCTCGAATCGGTTTTTTTCGCTGCAACATTATCGAAACCATAACGCGCCGAGCCGGACCTTCCGGCCGCGTCCATTCACCTGTTGTTTGCGGCCGCCGCGCTAAGCCGGCGCGCCAAGCCGTGCCAGCGCCGGCCAATTTGGCTCGTCCGGGTGCAACGATGAGTCTCGACGTCAATACGCTCTTCCTCGTAACGATCTATGTGGAAGTCATATTGGGCCTGCTGCTGCTGTTCGTGTGGGTGCAGAACACGACGGTCACGGCGGTGGCGTGGTGGGGTTTCGCCCATCTGTTGCGGGCCGTCTCGGTGGTACTGTTCGGTCTCCATGGCTCCGTACCCGACGTGGTCTCGATCGATGTCGCCAATGCGGTCCTGTTCACCGCATTTGCCCTGACCTGGACCGGGGCGCGGGTGTTCGACCAGCTGCGGCCGCAGCCCATTCTGCTGTTTGCCGGCGCGGCGCTGTGGCTCGTCGTCTGCCGCACGCCGTTGGTTGCCGATTCCTTCAATGTCCGTATCCTCATCAGTTCCGCCATTATCACCGCCTATACCTGGGCTACCGCCTACGAATTCTGGCGCGGCCGCAGCGAGCCCTTGGTGTCGCGCTGGCCGGCGATTTTCATGTTGTTCGCCCATGGCTCGCTGTACCTGTTGCGCACGCCGTTCGGCGCCATGCTGCCGTGGTCGCCGACCGGCAACGACGTGTTCGAAAGCGTTTGGCTCACGGTGCTCAGCTTCGACGCGCTGCTGTTCACCATCGCCATCGCCTTCATCCTGCTTGCCATGGCCAAAGAGCGCACCGAGCACCGCCACAAGACCGCGGCGCTGATCGATCCATTGACCGGCGTCCCCAACCGCCGCGCCTTCCTGCAAGACGGCGAAGCGCAGCTGCGTCGTCAGGCGATCAATCCGCGGCCGCTTGCGGTTATGCTGCTCGACCTCGACAATTTCAAATCGATCAACGACCGCTTCGGCCATGCCGCCGGCGACCGGGTGCTGCAGCTGTTCGCCGAGGTTTCCAGTCGCTCGATGCGACGCATGGATGTGTTCGGCCGGCTCGGTGGTGAGGAATTTGCCGCCCTGTTGTTCGACGTGACGCGCGACCGCGCGTTGGCGGTTGCCGAAGAGATCCGCGTCAACTTTGCGGCGGCGAGCAGCGAGGTCGATGGCCGGCGGGTCGTGGCCACGGTCAGCATCGGCATCGCCATCAGTCATGATGCCGGGCTCGATCTCGCCGCGCTGTTGGCGCAGGCCGACCATGCGCTCTACCGCGCCAAGGACAATGGCCGCAATCGCATCGAAATCGGCTCGATCGAACTCGTCCTCGAACGCATCAAGCGCGTTACCGACGAAAGCCCGCTGGCGGCGCTCGGCGCCAAGGCGGCGGCAAAATCCGCCGCCGCCTGACGGCAAAGTCATCCCGCTATTTCACTTCGGCCGGCGTCGACGTTCCCGGACCCTCGCCGACGATAAGCAGCACCGCGTCCTCGTCCTTGGCGCCGTCGAAATGCACGTGTCGGCCGTAATGGGTCACGAAGGTACCCGCGGGCATCGGCACGGTGGCGTCGGGATCGAACTTGGTGCCGGTGCCGACCCACCAGGTGCCCTTGAGCACGGTGATGAAGCGGTCGTGCGGATGAAAATGCGGGTGGCTGAAATGACGGCCCGCCAGCCATTTGACCATCTGGACGTAGAGCCCTTCCTTGGACGGATCGCCGACCAGGACTGCGTTCTGTGCGCCGGCTGGGCTTGGCGGCGACCATTTGATCTGATCGGGCAACTGGTAGGTCACGGCTGCCTGATCGAGCGTGGCGGCGCGGGCGAGCCCGCCGGAAAGAGCGAATGCCGAGAACGATAACAGACCCAGTTGGCGGCGCGTGAATGGCGACATGAAATCCTCCGTTGATGAAGCGCTACATCTCGGCGTGAAGCTATCGTGCCGCTGCGGCCAAGGCGAGACGGGAAATTGCCGGTCGCCGGTGCCGTCGTCGCCGGCGCGATTGCAGTGCGCAACAGTCCCGTATTAGGGTCAAATCTCGTTTCTGGACGTCATCGGTA
>JASHSE010000557.1 GCA_030036975.1 Xanthobacteraceae bacterium
GGATCTGGACTACGCGCCTCTCGGCGCTCCGCCTCCCTTTATTTATTTGGAGGCAGCTTTCGTGCAGTGGCTTGGCAAAGCTCGGGCGCGAACAAAAAACGCGCCGCGAGAACGAGAATACGCGTCTTCACCCTCCCCTGCAGGGGGCGGGTCGGCGCGCGAAGCGAGCCGGGGTGGGGTCCGGCGCCGCTCATTAAAACCGGACCCCACCCCGATGCCTCGCTCACGCTCGGCATCGACCCTCCCCCTGCAGGGGAGGGTGAAGAAGAAGGGGCGCCGGACTCGACGCGTTACTTTCGTTGCAAGAATATCGTTGGGGCGAAGAGCGTCAGATGTGCAGCTTCAATTTCGTCGAAGGAGTTTCGTCGAGGCCCGTGCCCCCTCCACCATCTTGCTTCGCAAGATGGTTCATCCTCCCCCGCTACGCGGGGGAGGATGAAGAGCGCGCCGCGAGAACGGTATTCTATTTCCTCACCCGCGAAGCGGGGAGGATGAGATGGTGGTAGAGTATGGGCCGCTCCCGCCAAGGGACCTGGAGATATTGAGCCGTGGCATTACCCGACCGCCTGCGCCTGCCCTTCAGTTTCGACCCGAACCGGTTGGCCAACGACCTGCAGGGCCTGAGCGCGGTCGCCTGGATCGAGCATTTCGTGCGGCAGAATTACGAGGGCGACTGGAGCGTGATCCCGTTGCGCGGCAAAGCCGGCGCCACCCATCCGGTGATGATGATCTATTCGGACCCCGGTTGCCGCGAGTTCGCGGACACGCCGATGCTGGCGGCATGCCCGTACTATCGGGAGGTGCTGGCGGCGTTCAAGGCGCCGCTGCAGGCGGTGCGGCTGATGCGGCTCACGGCCGGCTCGGTCATCAAAGAGCACGCCGATCACGATCTCAGTTTCGAGGACGGCACGGTACGCTTTCACATTCCGGTCATGACCAACCCCTACGTTGAGTTCTATCTCAACCGCGAGCGCGTCGTGCTCGAGACCGGAAGCTGCTGGTATCTGCGGCTTGCAGATCCGCATAGCGTAGCCAATAGGGGCGGCGCGGACCGGGTGCACATGGTGATCGACGCCGTGGTCAACGATTGGGTTGCGGACGTGCTGCAACAGGCGGCGGGGCGGGGCCATGCGCCGTCGTGACAAACCATACGGACAACCAAATAGAGGCCGTCGCGGCAGACAACCAAAAATCGTGCAACAACATGCTTGCGGCGTCGGGCAACCTGCGCGTACAATCAATCTGGGGTCGGCGGTTCCGTTGCCAAGCATTCTACATTCCACTAATCTCTATTCACGCGATCGTATGGGAGGGTCAGCATGGTTCAGCCGTTTCTCGGTGAAGTGCGTCCTTTCGGCTGCAATTTCGCGCCCCAGGGCTGGGCCATGTGCATCGGGCAGATCCTGCCGATCCAGCAATATACCGCTTTGTTCTCGTTGCTCGGCACCAATTACGGCGGCAACGGCACCAGCAACTTCGGGCTTCCCGACCTGCGCAGCCGCGTGCCCATGAAATACGGTACCAGCCCGGCCGGCACCTATTATCTGGGTCAGCAGGGCGGTGAGGAGTGGGTGCAGATGACCTCGGCGACGATGCCGGTCCACACTCACACGTTCTCGGGAACGAATGCGACCGGCGGGCGCAGCAATCCGGCGACGGGGGCTGCTTTGGGTACAAGCTCCTCAAGCAGCAGCTTTTACGGAGCCGCCACCAGCACGGTGACGCCAATCAACGTGGGGACGGTGTCGCTCTATGGCGGCGGCAACCAGCCGCACACCAACATCCAACCCTACCAGGCGATCAATTGGTGCATCGCCTTGAGCGGCATTTTTCCGTCGCGGAATTAAAGCCGATCGCGGCACAGCAAAAAGGGGCCTGCCATGGCGGAGCCGTACCTCAGTCAGATTACCATGTTTGCCGGCAACTTCGCACCGAAAAACTATGCCTTGTGCAACGGCCAGCTCCTGGCGATCCAGCAATATACCGCTTTGTTCGCGCTGCTCGGCACCCAATTCGGCGGCGACGGCATACGGACCTTCGGGTTGCCCAACCTGCAATCAAGCCTGCCGATCGGCATGGGCCAGGGTACCGGCTTATCCTATTACACCATCGGCCAGGCCGGCGGCACGCCCAACGTGACGCTGAACCAAAGCATGTGTCCGCCGCACCAGCACTTCATGCAGGCTGTGAGCAGCGCCAGCGCCACCACCAGCTCAAGCATCAGCAATTCGGTCCTGCCCGGTACGCCGCCGGCATCTGGTGCGGCGCTTTACGCCAAACCGCCGCAATCCGGCCAGCCGGCGCTGATCCCGCATGCGCTCGCCGCGGGCGTGTGCAATACACAGGGCAGCAATCAGCCGCACAGCAATCTGATGCCGTCGCTGTGTATCACCTTTATCATCGCCCTGGCGGGCGTGTTCCCGACCCGCAATTGAGGAGGCCGTCATGTCATCGCCGTATGTTGGCGAAATCCGCTGCTTCGGCTTCAGTTTCGCGCCGTCCGGCTGGGCCTTTTGCAACGGCCAATCGATGTCGATCGCGAGCTTCCAGACCTTGTATGCGGTCATCGGCACGATCTATGGCGGCGACGGCATAAACACCTTCAACCTGCCGAACCTGCAAGGCTATGTGCCGATGCATTGGGGCGCCGGGCCGGGCGGCTTCAACACCACGATCGGGCAGGTCCAAGGCACGCCCAATGTCACGGTGACGGTCGCACAAACGCCGCAGCACACGCATACGATCACCGTCCAGGAGGTGGCTTCTGGAGGCGAACCGGAGAAAACTCCAAGTCCCGGTCCGAATAACTGGCTCGGCTCGGCCAACCCTGGAGGCCTTTACAACGATACGCCAACAATCACGACCGCGTTCGCGCCGAACGCGATCACGCCGGTCGGCGGCGGGCAGCCGCACGATAACATGCAGCCCTATCTGGCGCTGAATTTCTGCATCTCGCTCTTCGGCGTTTTCCCGTCGCGCAATTGACCGCAGCGCCGCGGCAAATCTGTCCATGACGGCCGCGGAGGCTCCGCATCCCTTCGCGATGCCCGTGGCGCTGGCCGCGCAGGGCTTTGCGCTGCGGCCGGAGACCGACGCCGACCTGCCGTTCCTGTTCCAGCTTTACGCCTCGACGCGCTGGGACGAATTGGCGCCGCTCACCGATTGGAGCGAGGCGCAGAAGATCGGCTTCCTGGAGAGCCAGTTCACCGCGCAGCGCGACCATTACCTGAACTATTACGCCAATTCGTCCTTCGACATCATCGAGCAGCAGGGCGTGCCGGCCGGCCGGCTTTACGTCGACCGCCAGGAGCGTACGCTGCTCATCGTCGATATCGCGCTATTGCCGCAATGGCGCGGCCGCGGCATCGGCACCGCGCTGATCGAGGCGCTGTTT
>JASHSE010000558.1 GCA_030036975.1 Xanthobacteraceae bacterium
GCCATTCGGACGTTTTTGTGATTCTCATCGCCTTTCTCGGCTTCTTTTTGTTCGCCGTCCGCTCCGTGCTGCAGGCGTGGCTGCTCGACGCCACGCCGGCGCGCCAGGGCGGCACCAGCATCGGCATCATGTTCGGCAGCCAGGCGCTCGGCGCCGCGATCGGTCCGGTGAGCGGCGGCATCCTCGCCGACCATTACGGATTGAGCGTCGTGTTTCTGTTCCTGGCGGGCACCATCGTCGTCGCCAATTTGTTTGTTTTCTTCACGCCGACGCCGGAACGGCGCATGGTGTAGGCGGCTGCGCGATGACTCTGGGTCGCGCAGTGCACTCAGTCGTCATTACGAGCGAAGCGAAGCAATCCAGTGCGGCGGTGCCGTTCTGGATTGGTTCGTCGCTTCGCTCCTCGCAATGACGGAGCGCTGAATCAGCTTAGCTTCAACTTGCTTCAGGCGTTGAGCCGCCGCGGCCGTGACGGCCGGGCGCTGCGCTCCTCGGCCGGCTGCTCGGCGAACAGTTCGGTGAGTTTTTCGGTCATGACGCCGCCGAGCTCTTCGGCGTCGACGATGGTCACGGCGCGGCGATAATAGCGCGTCACGTCGTGGCCGATGCCGATGGCGATCAATTCGACCGGCGAGCGGGTCTCGATATCCTCGATGACCCAGCGCAGGTGGCGCTCCAGGTAATTGCCAGGATTGACCGACAGCGTCGAGTCGTCGACCGGCGCGCCGTCCGAGATCATCATCAGGATCTTGCGGGTCTCGGTCCGCCCCAACAGCCGCCGATGCGCCCAATCGAGCGCCTCGCCGTCGATGTTCTCCTTGAGCAGGCCCTCGCGCATCATCAGGCCGAGGTTCTTGCGCGCCCGCCGCCATGGCGCGTCGGCCGACTTGTAGATGATGTGGCGCAGGTCGTTGAGCCGGCCCGGATTGGCCGGCTTGCCGGCGGCGAGCCAGGACTCGCGCGACTGGCCGCCCTTCCAGGCCCGCGTGGTGAAGCCGAGAATCTCGACCTTGACGCCGCAGCGCTCGAGCGTGCGGGCCAGAATGTCGGCGCAGGTCGCGGCGACCGTGATCGGGCGGCCGCGCATCGAGCCCGAATTGTCGAGGAGCAGCGTCACCACGGTGTCGCGGAAATCGGTGTCCTTTTCGCGCTTGAACGACAACGGATGCAGCGGATCGACGACGACGCGCGACAGCCGCGCCGCATCGAGCAGCCCCTCCTCGAGATCGAATTCCCAGGCGCGGTTTTGCTGCGCCAGAAGGAGCCGCTGCAACCGGTTGGCCAAGCGCGCCACCACGCCTTGCAGGTGCGACAGCTGCTTGTCGAGATAGCCGCGTAGCCGGTCGAGTTCTTCGGGCTCGCACAAATCCTCGGCACCGACCATCTCGTCGTATTTTGCGGTGAACGGCCGATAGTCCGGCCCGCGCGGCTCGTTGGCGCGATGGCGCGGCCGCCATGGTTCGGCCGCGGTCTCCGAATCGCCCATCTCGGCGTCGTCGGCCATTTCGGCGGCCGGAGCATCGACGGCCTCGGAGGCGCTGTCGGGCAATTCGTCGGCGGAGGCTTCGGCCTCCATGCTCATGCGCTCGGCGTCGGCTGAATCGGCAGCGTCGCCGTCCTGGCCCTGCTCGTCCTTGCGGCTGTCCTCGTCGCCCTCTTCGCCTTCGTCCTCGTCGGCCTCGCTGGAGCGATCCTCGCCCATGTCGAGAGATTCGAGCAGATCGTGCACGACGTCGCCGAAGCGGCGCTGGTCGGTCAGCACGCGCTCGAGCCGGTCGAGACTTTTGCCGGCACGATCCTCGATTAGCGGACGCCACAGATCGACCAATTTGCGCGCCGCCGCCGGCGGCGTCTGGCCGGTGAGGCGCTCGCGCACCAGCATCGCCAGCGCGTCCTCGATCGGCGCATCGGCGCGGTCGGTGATCTCGTCGAACTTGCCGCGATGAAAGCGGTCGTCGAGCATGGCGGCGAGATTCTTGGCGACGCCGCCCATGCGCCGCGCGCCGATTGCCTCGACGCGGGCCTGTTCGACGGCTTCGAATACGGCGCGCGCCTGCTGGCCGCCGGGCGCGAGCTTGCGGTGCACGCCAGGGTCGTGACAGGCGAGCTTGAGCGCGATCGAATCGGCATGGCCGCGCACGATGGCGGCCTCGCGCTCGTTGAGCCGGCGCGGCGGCTCCGGCAGCCGCGCCTTGCCGCCGGATAGTCCTGGCCGCTCCGCGGCGAACGACACGTCGAGATCGCCTCTGCCCGCAATGGCGCGCAGGCAGACGCCGACCGCGCGCTTGAACGGCTCGGTCGGCGCGTCCTTTCCGGCGGGCTTGGGCTTGATGTTGGAGGCCATGCTCAGCCGTCATTCCGGGGCGCCGCGCAGCGGCGAACCCGGAATCCATATTCACAGGACTTGCAAAATAATCTCGTCACTGGGGTTATGGGTCCCCGCTTTCGCGGGGACGACCTTTCTAGCTCAGCGCGACGTTCACCGCGCTCTCCGGCAATTCCTGGCCGAAGCAACGCTGATAGAACTCGGCGACCAGCGGCCGCTCCAGCTCGTCGCACTTGTTGACGAAGGTGAGCCGGAACGCAAAGCCGATATCGCCGAAGATTTCCGCGTTCTCGGCCCAGGTGATCACCGTGCGCGGGCTCATCACCGTGGAGAGGTCGCCGTTCATGAAGGCGTTGCGGGTCAGGTCGGCGACGCGTACCATCTTGGCGACGATGTCGCGGCCTTCCGCGCTCCGGTAGTGCTTCGCCTTGGCGAGCACGATGTCTACTTCGTTGTCGTGCGGCAGATAATTGAGCGTGGTGACGATCGACCAGCGGTCCATCTGGCCCTGGTTGATCTGCTGCGTGCCGTGATA
>JASHSE010000009.1 GCA_030036975.1 Xanthobacteraceae bacterium
CTATATCGCCGCGCTGCAGATTTGGCTGACGCGGGAGCTGCGCGGCGCCGGCCACCGCAGCTTGAAGGAATTTGCATGGACCTGATCGTGCGCGTCGTCATCCGCGGCCGCGTGCAGGGCGTCGGCTATCGGGCCTGGACGGAATATGCGGCGCTTGAACGCGGCATCGCCGGCTGGGTGCGCAACCGCCGTGACGGCGCGGTCGAGGCGCTGTTCGCCGGGGTGCAGGCCGACGTGCGCACCATGATCGAGGCGTGCCGCGAGGGCCCGCCCAATGCGCGCGTCCAAACCATCGATCAACTCTCTGCGGCTGCCGACGACTTGGCGCTGCGCCGCGGCGGCGAAACCTTCTCCGTGCTGTCGACCGTCTGAGCGTCAGCAACGGCGCCGAACAGCGGCGTGAACGTGGCGCGCAGCGCAACGTCGACCTCCGCCATGGAAGCCGTGAGGCCGAGATCGGCCAGCGAAGTGATGCCGCAGCGCGGCTCCGCCACGCCGCACGGCACGATGCCGGAAAAATGCGACAGGTCGGGATCGACGTTGAGGGCAAAGCCATGCAGCGTCGCCCATTGCCGCACCCGGATGCCGACCGCGGCGATCTTGTCTTCGCGATCGTCGCCCTTGTCGGGCCGCCGCACCCAGACGCCGATCCGGTCGTCGCGCCGCTCGCCGCGCACATTGAAGCGGGCGAGCGCATCGATCAGCCATTGCTCGATCGTAGCGACGAAACGGCGCACGTCCGGCGCGCGGCGCTTGAGGTCGAGCATGACATAGCCGACGCGCTGACCGGGTCCGTGATAGGTGAACTGGCCGCCGCGGCCGGCGCTGTGCACCGGAAAGCGGGCGTCGATGAGCTCATCCGGTCGCGCCGAGGTGCCGGCGGTGTAGAGGGCAGGGTGCTCGAGCAGCCAAACCAGTTCCGGCGCCTCGCCGCGCGCGATGGCCGCCGCGCGCGCGGTCATGGCGGCGAGCGCGCTCTGGTAGTCGATTAGGCCGTCGCTGAAGCACCACTCGACCGGCGGCGCGCCGGGCGGCGGCAAAAGGCCGATCGTCAGGTTGGCGCGTGCGTTAACCACCTCGTAACCATGGCGTGGTGAAAGGAGAGGGCGGCATCACATTTAAAATAGATACGGGGACCCTTTGGCGAAACTCGACGACGTTGCGGTCGACATCGCGGTGGTGTTGGGCACCACCTCCATGCCGGTACACCAGGTGCTCCGCCTCGGCCGCGGCGCCATCATCGAACTCGACGCGTCCGAGGAAGACGACGTCCATATTCTCGCCAATAACCTGCCGGTCGCCAGGGGTACCGTGGTGGTCAGCGGCAATCGCATCGCGGTCGAAGTCAAGCGCCTGATGCCGCGCTCGCCGGAGGCGAGCTAGCGCCGTTATCCCGCCTCGCGGCCATCCGCCCACCTTGTCCGCTTGGGGCCGAACTGTTACATCCGCGCCGTCGCGCGCCGCTTTCGGCACGCGTCCACCCCCACATGCGGTCGTGGCGGAATGGCAGACGCACTAGCTTGAGGTGCTAGCGGGGCAACCCGTGGAGGTTCGAGTCCTCTCGACCGCACCAACCATGAGTACGATGGGTTGAGCGTAGCGAAACCCATCATCTTGCGGGCAATAAGCAGCAGCGATGGGTCACTTCGTTTAACCCCGTCCAACGCGCTTACTCAAATTTGACGGCGATTTCTTCGAGGGCAATGCCGCGAACACGCGTGATCCAACGTTCGCCCGGCTTGACCGGCATGGCCAGCGTCAGCGTTCCAGTTGAAATAATTTCGCCCGCGCGCAGGGGCGGATTATGTGGATCACCTGCGAGCAACTCGATCAGGTGCCGCAGCGCCACAAGCGGACTGCCGAGCACGAGGGAACCGCCGCCGCGTTGCACCATTTCGCCATTGCGATAGAGTTCGACCTCGAATGTGGCCAGTTCACTTGACCAAGCGCCGTTGCGCGGCGCGACTGCTTGGCGCTTGCCGATCAGCAACGCCCCATGCACGCCATTTGCGGCGACCGTGTCGGCGGCAGCGAATTTCCAATGGGGAAAAATCGACTGCACGATTTCGTAGCCGAGAGCGATCCATTCGATACATTCGATCAATTCATTATCGCTCATGGCCGGCCTTGGCGTTTTCCCTAGACCAAACATGATCTCCGGCTCGATGCGCGGCTCGGAAAATTCGTTCAGAGGCATGACTTGCGTGGCCGCGAGCTCGCGCGTCGTGCGGCTGGTGGCGTAGCCCCAGATCGGGGAGTCGACCCCAAATGCCTTCCACATCTCGCGATTCGTAAAACCGATTTTGCGGCCGGTTATTGTTTCGCCGCGGGCTGCGAAGGCGGCGCGGAGCAACGGCGTGATCTGATAGGCTTGCGCCAGGGTCAATCCGTCTGGCCGCGACGAGAAAGTCGGAATTTGAGCGTGACTGGACAACGCGGTGATGACCTCGTTGGCGATCGCGTGAACATCTAACGCTGCCGTTTGTGTCGTCATAAGAGGACCTTGAACGCGCCTACGCGCTTGCTTTGCTACGGAACATCCTGCGCAAAATGCCGGAGAACTCCTGCCGGATCGAATAGATAAGCGACGCGCAGTCCCCAACGCTCCACTTTGCGCGGAAGATTACGGACGCACGCGCTTAAAGTCATATTAAGAATAAATCCGTCGGTTTTGCGTTGTTGTTAATTCGCTGCATGCGGGCAATGCCCCGCGACGCGACTGCAACAGACGATTTTTGCTTCCCGTTAATCACACGCCTGTAGGTTCGTGCCCACCCTTTTGCGACGAGGCGCGAGGATGAAGGCCGTTGCGGCAGCCCGGCAATGGTGGGCGGCGCGGCGACATCGCCCGGCGCCGCCCGCGCCCTCGCGTACGCCGCCGAACGCGCGCGTCGCCCCCGTCGCCGGCGTCTGCTCGGTTTCGCTGGTTCTCCTCGCAGCGGCGGTGATCTGCTGCGCGGCGGTCGGCGCTGCGGCGACGCAATACAACGACCGGCGCTTGGCGGCGGAGCGGCACGTCGCGCTGCAGCAGGCGCTCGATGAGCTGCGCGCCGCGTCCGGCAACGTCACGCACTTCGATCAGGGCCAGCTGCAGCTCTTGGCGCGGCGCAGCCGCCTTGACGATCTCCGATTCGGTGCGGAAGCCGCGTCGCAGAGCGGCCGCGAGGTGCAATCGTTGCAGGATGGGCGCGGCCGCATCATCGGTTGGCTGTCCTGGGCACCCGACCGCGCCTTCATCCTCACCATGGATTGGCTGTGGGGTCTCGTCACGGCGGCGGGTTTTTGTCTGCTGTTCTGCGGCGGCCTCGTGCGCCGCGCCGGCGTCCGACTCGCGCATTTGCTGGCCGGCAGCATCGAGACCGTGCGCAGGCTGACCAGCGAGGATGCGCTCACCGGGCTCGCCAACCAGCGCGTCATTATTGACGCGCTCGATCGCGCCATGCGTGAGCGAGGCGGCTGCTGCGTGGCGCTGGCATTGGTCGACATCGACGGCTTCCGCGAAGTCAACGACGCGGCCGGCCGCAATAGCGGCGACGCGGTGTTGCTCGCGATCGTCGAGCGCCTTGCCGCGGCGCTGCCGCAGGCCGCCTTGCTCGGCCGCTTCGAGGACGACGCGTTTGCCGTCATCGCCAGCGGCGATGATGCGAACGTCGCCGTAAGGCTCGGCGAGGACTTGCACGCGGCATTCGCCGAGCCGATCCTGGCCGGCCAGTCCTGGCAGATCACCGCCGGCATCGGCCTCGCCCAGGCGCCGGCGGACGGCATGAGCGGCGAAGACCTGGTGCGCCGGGCCGCGCTGGCGCTGGACGCCGCCAAGCGTGACGGTCGCGGCAGCGTGCGCCGCTTCGCACCGCAGATCGAGACCGAGAATGCCGGGCGCCGTTTCCTCTTGGGCGAGCTGCAAACCGCGATCGCCCGGCAAAACTTCGACGTCCACTATCAGCCCATCGTCGCCGCCGACGGCTCCGGTATTGTCGGCGTCGAGGCGCTGCTGCGGTGGACCCACCCGACGCGCGGCGCGATCCCGCCTTCGGCGTTCATTCCGGTTGCCGAACAGAACGGCCTCATGGACAAGCTCGGCGAGATCGTGCTGCGGCGCGCGCTGCGCGACGCCGCGCACTGGCCGCAAGTCTTCGTTGCCGTCAATGTATCGCCGCTGCAGATCCGCGATCCGCGCTTCGTCGCGCTGGTCGGCGCCGCGATCGCCGAAGTCGGCATTGCGCCGGAGCGTGTGGTCCTGGAAATGACCGAGGGCGTGGTCATCCACGATCCCGACGAGACGCTGCGGCGGCTCGAGGCTTTGCGCGCGCTCGGCCTCGAGATTGCGCTCGACGATTTCGGCACCGGCTATTCGAGCCTGAGCTATCTGCAGAAATTTCCATTCCAGCGGGTCAAGATCGACCGCGCCTTCGTCGCCTCGCTCGGCACTATCGGCAATGCCGGCGCCATCATCCAGTCGATCGTCACGCTCGGTCATGCGCTCGGCATGAGCGTGGTGGCCGAAGGCATCGAGACCGACGAGCAGCGCGTGCTGTTACGGCTCGCCGGCTGCGACGAGCTGCAGGGCTTTTTGTTCGCCCGGCCGTCGCCCGCCGCGGTGATCGACGCGTTGTTGGCGCGACCGGCGGCCGGCCGGCTGCTGCGCGCGGCGCTGTCGGCAAGCTGACAGTCGTGCGGCCAGCGGTTATGTATGCGATGGTGATACTCGTATCCGGTCGATGAATTCCGCTCATTCCCGCGAAAGCGGGCCCCCACCCTAACCCTCCCCCCGCAAGCGGGGAGGGAACATGAAATGACCCTCCCCCACTTGCGGGGGAGGGAACATGAAATGACCCTCCCCCACTTGCGGGGGAGGGAAGTGAGGGGGCGGTCCCCGCTTTCGCGGGGACGAGCGGAGGAGGAACGGATCAGTCGGAGGAGCGCGCGATGATCGCGAACAGCTTTCCGGGTCTCGATTTCGGCCTCGGCAGCGACATCGACCTGCTGCGCGACACGGTGCGCGGTTTTGCGGAAGCCAAGATCGCGCCGATCGCGGAAGAACTCGACCGCGCCAACAGCTTTCCGCGCGCGTTGTGGCCAGAGCTCGGCGCGCTCGGGCTCCTCGGCATCACGGTCGAGGAGGAGTGGGGCGGCGCCGGGCTCGGTTATCTCGCCCATTGCGTGGCCATGGAAGAGATTTCGCGCGGCAGCGCCGCCATCGGCTTGTCCTACGGCGCGCATTCGAACCTCTGCGTCAACCAGATTCGGCGCAACGGCAATGACGAGCAGAAGCGCCGTTATCTGCCCAAGCTCATTTCCGGCGAGCATGTCGGCGCGCTGGCCATGTCGGAGCCGAATGCCGGCTCGGACGTGGTCTCGATGCGCACCCGCGCCGACCGCAAAGGCGGCCGCTTCGTGCTCAACGGCGCCAAGATGTGGATCACCAACGGCCCGGTCGCCGACACCTTCGTGGTCTACGCCAAGACCGACCGCACCGCCGGCGCGCGCGGCATCACCGCCTTCATCGTCGAGCGGACGTTTGCAGGGTTCTCGGCGAGCCAAAAACTCGACAAGCTCGGCATGCGCGGCTCCGATACCAGCGAGATCGTCTTCACCGACTGCGAGGTGCCGGCCGACAACGTGCTCGGCGCGGTCGGCAACGGCGTCAACGTGCTGATGGCGGGCCTCGACTACGAGCGCACGGTGCTGGCGGCGGGCCCGCTCGGCCTGATGCAATCCTGCCTCGACCTGGTCGTTCCGTATCTGCACGCGCGCACCCAGTTCGGCCAGCCGATCGGCAAATTCCAGCTGATGCAGGCCAAGCTCGCCGACATGTACGTCACGCTCAACGCGGCCAAGGCCTACGTCTATGCGGTGGCGCGCGCCTGCGACCGCGGCGAGACCACGCGTGAGGACGCCGCCGGCGCCATCCTCTACGCCGCCGAGCGCGCCACCTGGATGGCGCTCGAGACCATTCAGTGCCTCGGTGGCAACGGCTACATCAACGATTACCCGGCCGGCCGGCTGCTGCGCGACGCCAAGCTCTACGAAATCGGCGCCGGCACGAGCGAAATCCGCCGCATGCTGATCGGCCGCGAAATATTCGAGAAAACGCGGTAGCCACATCATCCTTCCTCATTGTCTCCGCGGTTCGCGCGGGCGCGAGTTGATAAACGAATTCGTTCTCGAGACGCGCGCTTACTCCACTACCTCCCCCTGGAAGGGGGAGGTCGATTGCGCGAAGCGCAATCGGGTGGGGGTCACGGCCCCGACGCGAGCTCGTCAGCTTCGATTTGCCCTCCACGCCGCGCACCCCACCCCGCGCCCTTCGGGCGCGACCCTCCCCCTGCAGGGGAGGGTGAGCGACATCGTTCTCGCGGCGCGTTTTTGCGCCCGAGCTTTGCCAAGCCACTGCACGAAAGCTGCCCCAAATAAAATAAGGGGGGCGGAGCGCCGAGAGGCGCGTAGTCCAGATCCGCAACCGGCGCTTCGGATGAGCGCATCCGAACCCGCTGACCGGTGCGGCGCGCGCCACGGACGATCCGCGTTACCGCGAACCATCCGCTGTGCGGGGCGCGCTCGCCTTTCGGCGCTCCGTCGCGGCTCTTGCCAAAGCCTCGCGGCCTCGGCTCAGTCCGGTCCCGCGCTTCATGGTCGCGGACAACCGATCCGCGCCCCGGGCAGCCAGCTCCTGGCAGACCGGCGTCGTGGCCGGCCGGGCGAGTTTCCGAACCGCCCGCGTGCGATCTGCGAAACCGCACGCAGGCACCGCGCCCGCTCCATCAATCGGTACGCCACCGGTTGACGCCCTTGATGAGCGAAGCGGCGCCGGCTTCTATTCGCCGGCGTTCTTTTGTCAAGCATTATCGCGCCCGGGCGCCTAAGCATTGATCCTGCAGCGTTTTTCAGTTCGGCAGCGTGGCCTCACAACCGCTTCGGCACGCCGTTTTGCGTCAGTCGACGAACTTTCAAAGGAATCTCTCAGCAGAAACAATCGCTTATGCTGAAATGCATTCGGTAGGACTTAGCCCGGATTCCACCTCCCGCACTCCGCGTAATTCTCTCCTATAGAAGGACATGACGGAACGTCGGATAGAACCTTTGAAACTCCAAATAGCCGCGAAGAAGTTCGGCAGTAGACGTCGTGTCAGAAAGACGAAAGTTCATCGTGCGACTAAGGCGTCGAAAATTTCTGTTGTTAATATGTCGGTCTATGCTGAGCTTCTCCCAAACGGTGAGCTGAGGTAATTGTATATTTACAAGCCTATCCCAGCCGTCCACACCGCCCGGTGCGTTGGCTAAGTGCATCCGTTTGCGGCACTCGGCGACCCGATCTCTTTCGATGATAATGCCGGTTACGCTTAGCATGCGATGCCCGTCAGCGTAGGTGGTGAGCGAAAGGGGCTCGAACATATTCACGGCGTCGACCTCAAACGCCCGCTCTGCGACAAGCCTAAAGGCGTAAAGAATGATCTTGGCCATGCCGAGTTTCGACACGATAGTCCGGACGCCTGCTCCGGCCATAAGCTGATCGCCGAGGAGTTCTCTAATACGCGCAAATCGTCGCGCGGTAACGTCATCTAGGCTCTCATTTTCCGCCCGCCGCGCGAAAGTTTTTTCATCCACATCAACTGTCATTCTAATGATATCGCCAGGCTGGCTGCTTCGCAGCAGGTTGTGAAATGACTCCAGATGGACACGAATATTCTCGGCATCCGTCATGTCGAACCAAATAATAGCCTTAGCGTCCGGGGCAGCGCCGGCCTTCCGGAAGATGGCCGTTCGTCTGACTACGAAATCGCTCGTTGAAAACGGTGTCGGCTTAATACACGAAAGCGGGTTGTTGAA
>JASHSE010000559.1 GCA_030036975.1 Xanthobacteraceae bacterium
GCATGAATGACCCGCTTGCCTTGCTGCATCAATATGCCGAGGTGCCCGAGCGAGCCATCGGCAATGACGAAGTCGGCGATGAACGGCAGGAGATAGGTTTCCGTCATACGCGGCCCCAAGTCGGCAAAGCCGCGGAACAGCGCATAGGTGAGCACCATTCCATAGTCGGCAAAGACGTTGGTCAACAGATCGTCGAGCGGGATCAGACGCGTCTTGCAGATTCGCTCGGCGGCCCGAAAGCACCGCGAGCTACGGACCATCTCGAACAAGCGCGCCTCGGTGATCATGACGAGCTCGACCTCGAACATGCCGCACAGCGCCGGTAGATTGCCTCGCGCCAGCATGGCCGGAAGCGTGATCGACAGGACCTTGTCGACGTAGGCCTCGCCCCAGGCCGGAATGATCAGCCGCGCGGACTCCGCCATCGAAAAACCGTTCCAATCTGCTGCTCGAATGCACGGCTTGTCTGACGCAATCGCATCGCACAGCGCCGTCAGATCGAATAACTCACACTTGCCCGACGGTCACCTTGGATCGGTAGATCGAAACAACGTCATCGAGCGGCCCATAGGCGGCCAGCTTGCCCTGCTCGAGCAGCAGGCCCTTGTTGCACCACTGCCGCAGTATCGACATGCTGTGGCTGGCGATGACCAGGATGCCGGTCCTCGACAGAAAAGCCTTCAATCGCGCGTCGGCGCGGCTGAGAAAGGCGGCGTCTCCGGCGCCGATCATTTCGTCCAAGACCAAAATTTCCGGGACGATGGCCGTCGATATGGCAAAGGCCAGCCGCAGCGCCATGCCGGTCGAATAGGCGCGGATCGGCATGTAGAGGTAATCGCCGAGTTCGGTAAAATCGGCGATGTCGTCAAGCGCGTCCCTGATCTCTTTGGTCGTCAGGCCGAGCATCTTGCCGCGCATCCAGATGTTCTCGATCCCGGTCGCGTCCGGATCCATGCCGAGCTGAAGATCGAACAGCGGAAACACGCGTCCGTTGGCCTGGATCGCGCCGCCGACCGGCTCGTAAATGCCGGCGAGCGTTCGCAACAGCGTGGTCTTGCCCGAACCGTTGTGGCCCACCACTCCGACCCGATCACCGTCGAAAATCTCAAACGACACGCCGTCGAGCGCCTTGACCACGATCCGGCCGGTCTCGCCGGCGCCGATCTGGCCACCGACGTTCAGGTTCCTCGTGGCAATTCGGCTGATGCCTTTGGCAATATGCTTGAGGCCGAGCGAATATTTCAACGACCGCATACGAGGGTCGTAGATCGGAAACTCGACGTGAATATCTTTGGCGATGATCGACAGCATCGCTGCACTAAAGCCAATAGACGATGCGGGAGCGGAAACGGGCGAAGAACAAAAACGTCCCGGCCCAGCCGATGATGGTGATAGCCAAAACGACCAGCCAATCGTTCAATGTCGGCGTGCCGCCCAACAACGGCTCACGCACCAGGGCGATCATATGTGTGAACGGATTATAGTCGGCAATGAAGCGCTTCTTGCCGAGCTGCTCGGGAAAATACATCAGCGGCGTCACCCAGAACAGAACTGTGATGATGTTGGAAATCATCAACGGGACATCGCGATAACGGGCCGAGATGACGGCGGCCACCAGGGCCATCCACGACAGGCAGGTGACGACAAGAAGCAGGCCCAGGGGCCACAGCACCATGCTTGGGCTGGGGACGACGACAAAAAACAAGGCGATGCCGACATAGATAGCCAAATTATGACCGGCTATGATGAGGTTGCGCCAAACCGCCTGCAGCAGGAAGACGGTCAGCGGGCATTTGATCTGCGTAATATAACGAGCCGAGTTGACGAATAGCGAGGCGCCGTCGTTGATGGTCTGCGTGATGAGCGCCCACAGCAGCATGCCGGCGCAGACGTATGGAAAGGATTTTGCGAGTTCAGATCCGAACAGGAAGGCGCTCAAAAAGCCCATCGTGAAAATCTGAATGCCGAACGACAGCGTCATCCAGATCGGGCCCAGCGTGGAGCGCCGATATCTTTGCTTGACGTCCTGCCACGCCAGAAAATGACTGAGCCGCCAGGAACCAAGGCCGGTACGCAGGTCATCGACAGCGGAATCCAACTGGCTCGTGGTCAACGCTAGCATGCCAAGCGGCGGCTCCCCATCCGCGAATTCGCAGGTTGCTTAGCAAGGCGCTATGGGCGCCGCAAGTGCGGCTGAATGGTCGCGGCGCCGGGTTCCGGCGTAAATCTCGCCGCCTCGAAACGGCGCAAAACGCGGCGGCGTACGCCACAAGCGCCTAAACCGGCCATTCCCGATCTATGACAGCGCGGAACCTTCCACATTGCCGGATTGGCGGCTTGTGTTCCATACTTCAGGACGCCGGGTCTTCCCAGGCACACGCCTGCAACTGCGTACGAATCTGTCGGCTTCCTTCGGAATATTCACGGGTGCGATTGTCGGCGGCGATGAGATTGGCCTGCTGATCGATCCAATACGTCGATGAGGATTTCCAGTCGGCTGCGTCGTAAATATGACCGTCGCGGCCAACCACGACGGGCCTGAGTTCTTGCTCCAGAATTTGTTTGGTCAGAGATTGTCGCCCGCTTTCGAATTTGTAGACATCGGATTTGTTTCTAAACGACGGCACTTTGAGGGCCAGGAATCGATCTCTTTCGATCATAAAGGCATTGGTACGGATGTGCGGATTCGGGTAAGAAAAATAGTGGACGAGGTAATGATCGAAATGAAGCAGGTCATAAAGAGAACTGCAAAATCGGCGAAACAGCTGACAGCCGTCGACTTGCATGACGTTATCGGTCGTACCGACGCGTGGCAGCGCGCGGTTGCCGTTCATGGCCAGCGGATCTGCTCGCAATCTGCCCAGATAGTTGAAATAATCCAGCGGGTGCCTGAGCCAATGCAATCCGCGCCTGAGGCGCGCTACATACAATGACCTGGGCGACTGCCACGATCCGGTGGCGCCGACCAATCCCACTCCCGGCAAGCTCAACGCGTCATCGAACTTCTTCAGCCAGCCGTCGGCGAGCAGCTCGGCGAAGGTGTTGAAAAATATGAGGCGATGGTTGGCGACCAGCCTCGCGGCGGCGAAATAAGAGCCGATGTCATAGCCCTTGTCTTCCAGCTCGATCGGATAAATCGGCAGCCCGCCAAAAAGCCGCTGTGCGGCGTTAAGCGAATCCGCGCTGCGAAACCCTTTGAAGATCACATGCAGATCGTGCTCGAGTCCGGCCGGGTACGTACGGTAGCTGTTCACGAAGCGGCGAACCGGGCGCTCTCCCTCGGCGAACCGGCAAAGATAGATGACGCCGATCTGCGCCAAGCTTCTGGCCTCCGCAAAGAGTGAAAATGCGCTGCGCGCCGCAAGTCTGTTGGGTGCGTGACCCTACAGGCGCCTGCCGGAGAAGATCAAGCTGCTTTCGGTATCAGCCCGCTAGAGGCCGATTACGACGCCATCGCGGCTCGCAGGCGCTGCCGCGCAGGTCTATTCTTTATATTGCTTGGCCGCCGGCAATGCTGCTATCCGATTGT
>JASHSE010000560.1 GCA_030036975.1 Xanthobacteraceae bacterium
CGTTGCAGCGCGACCTGTTGGCCATCGCCGCGCGCGAAGCCGGCGAGATCTCGCGCCGCTTTCCCAAGGTGCAGCGCCGCGTCGGCGGCTACAACCTTGACGCGCTCACGCCCGGCCGCAACGATATCAATCTCGCGCATCTGTTGGTCGGCTCCGAAGGCACGCTGGCGTTTTCGACCGCGATCGAGCTCAAACTCTCGCCGCTCCTTGGCCGGCGCGCGCTCGGCGCCTGCCATTTCGGCAGCTTTCACGAAGCGATGGCGGCGGCGGCGCACATCGTGCGGCTTCACCCGATCGCGGTCGAACTGATCGACCGTACCATGCTGGGCTTGGCCCGCGACATCGCCATGTACCGGCCGATTGTCGATGCGTTTTTGCGCGGCGATCCCGAGGCGATTCTTTTCGTCGAATTTGCCGACGACGATTGGGGCGAAAATCTGCGGCGGCTCAAGCGCCTCTCTGAACTGCTCGGCGATCTCGGCCTGTCGTGGACCAACAGCGGCGCCAAATGGGGCGGCGTGGTCGAGGTGCTCGATGCCAAACTGCAGGCCGGCATCGGCGCGGTGCGCACCGCCGGGCTCAACATCATGATGTCGATGAAAGACGCGGGCAAACCGGTGTCCTTCGTCGAAGACTGCGCCGTGCCGCTGGAAAATCTCGCCGATTACACGGCGCGGCTTTCCGCGGTGTTCGAGCGGCATGGCACGCGCGGCACCTGGTACGCGCACGCCGCGGTCGGCTGCCTGCACGTGCGGCCGGTGCTCAACCTGCGGCTCGACAAGGACGTGCGCGCCATGCGCGCCATCGCCGAGGAAGCCTTTGCGATGGTGCGTGAATACAAGGGTTCGCATTCCGGCGAGCACGGCGACGGCATCGTGCGCTCGGAATTTCACGAGGCGATGTTCGGCAGCGAGCTCGTGCACGCCTTCGAGGAGGTGAAGGACCGCTTCGATCCGCACGGCCTGTTCAATCCGGGCAAGATCGTGCGCGCGCCGAAATTCGACGACCGCAGCCTGTTCCGCTACGGGCCGAACTATCGCGGCGAAGCGACGGCGACCGCGCTCGACTGGTCGGCCTATCCGGGCGCCGGCGGCGGTTTTCAGGGCGCGGTCGAGATGTGCAACAACAACGGCGCCTGCCGCGCGCTCGCCGGCGGCGTCATGTGCCCGAGCTATCGCGTCACCCGCGACGAACGCGATTCGACCCGCGGCCGCGCCAACTCGCTGCGCCTTGCCATGACCGGCCAGCTCGGCCCGGATGCGCTGACCTCCGATGCGATGGCAGAGACGCTGAAGCTCTGCGTCTCCTGCAAGGCCTGCCGCCGTGAATGTCCGACCGGCGTCGACATGGCGCGCATGAAGATCGAGTTTCTGGCCGCGCGGGCGAGAAAGCGTGGCCTGTCGGTGCACGACCGGCTGGTCGGCTATCTGCCGCGCTATGCGCCCTATGCGGCGAAAGTGCCGTGGCTTTTTAATTTGCGCGACCGGCTTCCCGGCGCGGCCAAGTTGTCGGCGGCGATCGCCGGATTCAGCGCGCGGCGCAAACTGCCGAAGTGGCGATCGGATTATTTCCCCGACGAAGTTGCGAGCAAAACACCATCCCCCGAAAGGGTGAAGGCAACAGACAGAGACGTCGTCCTGTTCGCCGACACCTTCAATCGCTATTTCGAAAGCGAGAATATCGTCGCCGCGGCTGCGGTGCTCGCCGCGGCCGGTTACGGTGTGCACTTCGCCGGTCCACCCGACGGCAATCGCCCGCTGTGCTGCGGTCGCACCTTTCTCGCCGTTGGCAAGGTCGACGAAGCGCGAAAGGAAATGGAACGCACGCTGGCCGCGCTCGCTCCTTTCGTTGCGGCGGGAATGCGGGTGATCGGGCTTGAACCGAGCTGCTTGTTTGGCTTCCGCGACGAAATTCCGGCTTTGGTCAAGAACGACAGCGCGCGTCTTATTGCCGGGCAGGCCGTGTTATTGGAAGAATTTCTGGCTGGCGAGGCCGCGGCTGGAAGGCTGGAGGTCAAGTTCCCGCCCCTCGGCAAACGAGCTTTTCTGCACGGCCACTGTCATCAAAAGTCGTTTGATGCGATGCCTGCGGTCGAGGCCGCGCTCGGGCTGATCCCGGAGCTCAAGGTCGAGAAGATTGACTCGAGCTGCTGTGGGATGGCCGGTGCTTTCGGCTACGATGCCGACACCTTCGACGTGTCGCTCGCGATGGGCGAGCTGTCGTTGCTGCCTGCAGTACGCAAAGCGCCGCCTGACGCTATCATTATCGCCGATGGGACCTCATGCCGCCAGCAAATCCGCGACGGCAGCGGGCGTCGGGCAATCCATGTCGCGCGCGTGCTGGCGATGAGCTTAGCCGACGGCAACCGCAGCAAACAAACAGCGCCTGACCTATAACCCTCACCCTGAGGTGCTCGGCGCCAACGGGCCCGGCCTCTGGCCGGCCCGATGACAAGCTCCGCGCCGAGCCTCGAAGGGCGAAGCGCCTCGACCTCATCCTTCGAGGGCCGCTTCGCGGCCGCCTCAGGATGAGGTCAACGATAGCTACCGCTCCCCGTGCAGCGCGCTCTCGTGCCAGCGCCGCAGCGCCAGGTAATTGACCAGCGCCAGCGCGTAAAAGATCACGATGCCGGTGACGGAGAGCAGGACCAACGCGGCGAACATGCGCGGAATGTTGAGGCGGTAGCCGGATTCGGTGATGCGGAAGGCGAGCCCGGAGCCGGCGCCGGCGGAGCCGGCGGCGATTTCGGCGGCGACCGCGCCGACCAGCGACAGCCCGCCGGCGATGCGCAGGCCGGCCAAAATGTAGGGTAGCGCCGACGGCAGTTTCAGATTCCACAACACGTCGAGCCGCGACGCGCCGTAGAGCGCGAACAGGTCGGCGAGATTGCGGTCGACCGAGTTGAGCCCCAGCGTGGTATTGGCCAGTACCGGAAAGAACGCCACGATCCAGGCACAGACCAGAACCGCGGTCGGCTGCTGCAGATAAACCAAGAGGAGCGGCGCAATGGCGATCACCGGCGTCACCTGGAGGATGACGGCGTACGGATAAAGCGAATATTCAACCAGACGCTACTGGTTGAACAGAACGGCGAGGCCGATGCCGCCTGCGGCGGCGAGCAAAAAGCCTTCGACCGTCGTGGTCAGGGTCACCAGCAGCGAT
>JASHSE010000561.1 GCA_030036975.1 Xanthobacteraceae bacterium
GCGTCATTATCACAAGCGTGATCGCCGCGCGTTGTATGGACATACTCCCCCCCTGGCGGCTGATGCCGCCACCGTGATCTCATAGTGCTGAAAATCGTTTTCGCCCCACCAGATCGCGGACCGTGTGGCGCTGTACTACTGGTCGACCGACCGGCCCGCGAATGTGCACAAGCTAACACATGTTAAGATTGACAGCAATGGTTAGTCCAACCATAACCGTAATCCCTTGCCGCCATTGACGTTGGCCGCAGTGACGTTGCCGCAAGGCCAATCGCGCTTGAAAATCGCACAACCGAGCAAGCCAGGCACCTAAAGGCGTGCTGCGCCGGCCTGGATGCGCTCGTAGAGCGCGCCGTCGAGTTGAACAAAAGCCTGCCGCGCTGGATCGTCGAAATAGATTGCATCGTCGCTTGTCGCGGGATTGTAGCCCTGTCGTGCCAGTTCGGCAGTCTTGTGCTTGAACGTGGCGGTCGTCTCGATGCGGTCCTTGATGCGCAGAAACAGCGGCCGCGCATAGGCCGGCAAGCGTTGCGCGAGGTGTTTGCGCAATGCGGTTAAATCCAACGCGTCTGCCGGAACCAGCGTCGCCATGCCGGCGGCGCCTTCGCAGCCTGGAATTGCGACGCCGTAAACCGTGGTCTCCAGGATCCCGGGAAACGCGCTGATCGCGGCGGCGACCTCCGAGGTCGCCACGTTCTCGCCCTTCCAGCGAAACGTGTCGCCGATCCGGTCGACGAAATAGAAAAAGCCGCTCTCGTCCTTGCGCATCAGGTCGCCGGTGCGGTACCAGGCGTCGCCCGGCGCGAACACGTTGCGCAGGATTTTGCGCGCGGTCTCCGCCGTGCTGGTATAGCCCTCGAAAGCGGCGCCGGATTTTTGCTCGGCACCGTCGCCGATGCGTCCGATCGCTTCACCGCTCTCACCGGCCGCGCAGCGGCTGCAAAAGCCTTGGGCATTGCGCGCCGGTTCGCCGGTCGCGTGATCGAATTTCACCAGCGCCAGCGGCAAGCGATGCGCCAAAAACGACGGCACCCGGCCGATGGCGCCGACCTCGCCTTCGACATTGTAGAGCGAGACGTTGCCTTCGGTCGCGGCGTAAAACTCCAGTAGGCGTGGAACGGCAAAGCGCTGCTGGAACCGCCGCCACACGTCGGCGCGCAAGCCGTTGCCGCAGGCGATGCGCAGGCGATGGTCGCGCTCGTGCGGATGCGCGGGCGCAGCAGTGAGATAGCGGCAGAGCTCGCCGATATATTGAAACAACGTGCAGTCCCAGTCGCGCACGTCGTCCCAGAAATTCTTTGCCGAGAATTTTTCGCGGATCACCACCGCGCCGCCATTGACCAACAGCGCGCCGGTCGCCACCACGCCGCCGATCGCGTGATACAGCGGCAGGCAATCGTACATGCGGTCGTCGGGGCCGGTGTTCATCAGCCCGCCGAACCACAAGCTCCACTGCAGCAGCCGGCGATGGCTGACGTTGGCGGCTTTCGGCAGCCCGGTCGTGCCGGACGTGTAAATCGCCAGTGCGCGGTCGGCGATGCTGGTGCCGCGACGCTCCGCCGGCGCCAGCGGCGATGCGGCAAAGCGTTCGACCTCGCGATCGATGCGGGCCAACGCATCGCCGTCGCCGCCGTGCAACCAGATTCGCGGCCGGCTCGTGACGTGCGCCGCGGCGGAGCGGGACGCGTCCAGCAATTCGGCAGCGACGATCACATGCCTGGGCGCGACGACATCGATGCAATGCGCCAGCGCGGGTCCATGCAGATTGGTGTTGAGCAGTGCGACCACGCCGCCGACGCTGGTCATGCCGAGCCAGATCGCCATGTATTCGGGCCGGTTCGGCATCAACAACCCGACGGTTTCGCCCTTGCCGAGGCCGTGCGCCAGCGCCCAGCGCGCGTAGCGGTTGGCGCGCTCGGTGAGGCCGCAATAGGTCAAACATTCGCCGGTCGAAAGCAGCGCCGGCGCATCGCACCGCCGCTGCGCCACCTCCTCGATCACGCGCGGCAACAGCCGCTGCGGCTGGCGCGCGATCGGCGCCGTCGCTTCGAGCGCGCGGACCCAGTCGCGCAACGCCGTGTCGTCGCCGCGCGGCGGCCGCTGCCTCGGTTCCAGGTCGACGAGAGCCATGCGCGATGATCGCCCAATATCGTGAAAGTTCCGCTCCCGAACTCTCTAAAATTTGAACGATTATGGTGTTCTAGCGCGGCGATTCTCAGCGCCCTGAACCCGCGCTTTGCAGGTATGGCAAACGGTTAAGGTTATTCTCTCCAATTTGGTGCGCTGTTGTTGTTTGCTTCTCATGCCACGGATAAGAAACCGGAAGGGACTACAGTTGCGCTCGTTTCGACCAAGCGGCGAGAGAACATGAGACGCGAAACCATCGCCATTCACGGCGGCTACGAAACCGATCCCACCACCAAGTCGGTCGCGGTGCCGATCTATCAGACCGTGGCTTACGAGTTCGACAGCGCCGATCACGGCGCCGCCTTGTTCAATCTCGAAGCCCCCGGCTACCGCTATAGCCGTATCGCCAATCCGACCGTTCAGGTGCTGGAGCGCCGCGTCGCCGCGCTCGAAGGCGGTGCCGACGCGTTGTGCGTGGCCACCGGGCAGGCCGCGCTCAATTACGCGGTGCTCAACCTGACGCAGATGGGCCGCAACATCGTCTCGGTGCCGCAGCTTTACGGCACCACCTATACGCTGTTCGCCCATATCCTGCCGGGGCAGGGCATCAGCGTGCGCTTTGCCGAATCCGATCGGCCCGACGCCATCGACAAGCTGATCGACGACGACACCGGCGCGATCTTCTGCGAGAGCGTCGGCAATCCGGCCGGCAATATCTGCGACATCGAAGCGCTGGCCGCGGTCGGCGCCCGCCATGGCGTGCCGCTCGTCGTCGACAACACCGTGGCGACGCCCTTGTTGTTGCGGCCGATCGAATACGGCGCCGACATCGTGGTGCACTCGCTGACCAAATTTCTGGGCGGCCACGGCACCACGCTGGGCGGCGCCATCGTCGATTCCGGCCGCTTCGACTGGCAGGCGCAGCCGCGCCGCTTCCCGATGTTCTGCAAGCCGGATGCGTCCTATCACGGCCTCGTCTACGCCGAACATTTCGGCGCCGGCGCCTATATCGCGCGCTGCCGCAGCGTCTATCAGCGCACGACCGGCGCGGTGCTGCCGGCGGTGTCGGCCTTTCTGTTGCTGCAGGGCATCGAGACCGTGGCGCTGCGCGTCGAGCGCCACGTCGCCAATGCGCGCCGCGTCGCCGAATTTCTGCGCGCCGATCCGCGCGTCGCCTGGGTCAATTACGCCGGCTTCGCCGACAGTCCGTACCACGCGCTGACGCAGAAATATTTCGGCGGCCGCGCCTGTTCCCTGATGACCTTCGGCATCGCCGGCGGGTTCGAGGCCGGCAAGCGCTTTTACGACGCGCTCAAGCTGTTCAAGCGCCTGGTCAACCTGGGCGATGCCAAATCGCTGGCCTGCCATCCGGCTTCGACCACGCACCGGCAGATGTCGGCCGCCGAGCAGGCCAAGGCCGGCGTGACGCCGGAGACGATCCGGCTCTCCATCGGCATCGAGCACATCGACGACATTTTGGCCGATCTCGACCAGGCGTTGGCCGCGGCGCAGCCGCACCAGCGCTCGCCGCTGCTTGCGGCCGAATAGGGATCGGCGGAGGGAGACGCGCATGCCGCTCCTTCTCGACGTGCAGGCGGCGCCGGTCGATGCGGTGCATGCGGCAAACTGCGTCACCGTCGGTCTCATCAACAACATGCCGGATGCGGCGCTGGAAGCGACCGAGCGGCAGTTCGTCGATCTGATCCGCGCCAGCGCCCGCAATGCGGTGGTGCGGCTCCAACTGTTCGCCATCCCCGAAGTGCCGCGCAGCGACACGGCACGCCGCGACATGGCCGGGCGCTATCGCCCGCTGCGCGCGCTGTGGGACAGCCGCCTCGACGGCCTCATCGTCACCGGCACCGAGCCGCGCTGCGAAAACCTCAAGGACGAGCCGTATTGGGGCGCGGTGAGCGAGGTGATCGATTGGGCGCGCCATAACACCGCGTCGACCATTTGGTCGTGCCTTGCCGCCCATGCGGCGGTGCTGCAATCCGACGGCATCGAGCGCCGCGCGTTCAAGCAAAAACTCTCCGGTCTGTTCGAGTGCCGGGCCGTCGCGCCGCACCCGATGCTGCGCGGCGCGGCGCTGCCGCTCGCCGTGCCGCACTCGCGCTGCAACGATCTGCCGGAGGCCGCGCTCAAGGCCGGCGGCTATCGCATTCTCACCCGTTCGGCCGAAGCCGGCGTCGATATGTTCGCAAGGCAGGACCAAAGCCTGCATCTGTTCCTGCAGGGCCATCCCGAATACGAGCCCGACACGCTGCTGCGCGAATATCGCCGCGACGTCGGCCGCTACCTGCGCGGCGAGCGCGCGCATTATCCGGCGGCGCCGCGGGGCTATTTCGATCGCGACGCGGCGGCGCTCGCCGACGCGTTTCGCAAGCGCGCGCTCCGCGACCGCCGCGGCGATCTGATCCGCGCTTTTCCGAAACGCGCGCTGGAAACCGGCATCGCCGCTTCGTGGCGCGCCACCGCGATCGCGATCTACGAAAACTGGTTCGACTACCTCAAAGGCCGCAAGGCCGAACGGCGCCCGCCCAATCTGCCGCGGCGGCGCGCTTGGCGCGACTGGCCGGCCGCCGCGCAGCCCGCCCCGGCCGCTTCGTAGGCTAAATTCCCGCGATCGTGCTAACGTGCGTGGAGCAACATCCCGCTCGTCACCGCGGAAGCGGGGCCCCAGTTATCTGCAAGCTGGATTCCCGCCTGCGCGGGAATGAGCGGAGTATGCGGCTGCGGCTGTGAGGGACCGACTCCTGGATTGCATTGTTGCTTCGCTCCTCGCAAATGACGGTTTCCCGAAATCGACACAAGGAGCGCCGCATGGCCCACAGACCGATCCGCCGCGTCGTCACCGGCCACGGCAATAAAAACGTCGCCAAGGTCATCAGCGACGGCCCGGCGACCAACACCAAGCTGCCGCGCGACGGCGTCGCCTCGACGCTGATGTGGTGCTCCGACCAAATGCCCATCGACATCGCCGTCGGCGACGACGTTGAGGACATGGGCGCGCGCATTCTCGGCACCGCACCGCCGCAAAACGGTTCGCGCTTCATCGTCATGGAATTCGCCCCCGGCATCGCCTCCGAAATGCATCGCACCGAGACCATCGACTACATCGCCGTCCTGTCCGGCGCGATCGACATGGACATGGACGATTCCACGGTAAAACTGCGCGCCGGCGACATCATGGTCCAGCGCGGCACCAACCACGCCTGGGTCAATCGCAGCAACGAGCCGGCGCGCCTTGCCATCGTGCTGCTCGACGCCAAGCCGCTCGACATCGGCCACCCCCGCCTGCGCGGCCAGCAGGCACGGTAAATTTTGCTTACCCGCGGAGCGCAGCGCGTGTCGAAGCGGCATGGGCGCGCGTTCTTATGCCCGGCGTCGGTCGCTCACCTCGCCCAGTCTTCAGTCTTGAGGCCCGGCACGCGGGCGAACTCGCGTTCGTTCGCGGTGACGAGGGTGGCGCCGCGGCGGCGCGCCTGTGCGGCGATCAGGACGTCGTAAGGACCGATCGGTCTGCCGGCCTTCGCCAGCACCGCGCGGATATCGCCGGCCTCGCGCGCGTCGTCGGCATCGAACGGCAAAATAGTCATTGGCGCCCGCAAGAAAGCGGCGAGACGCTCCGCATTCTGTCTGCGACGGTCGCTCTTGGCGACGCCATATTCGAGCTCAAACAACACGATTGCGGGCAACGCGACAGTATCACGCGGAAACTCCAATTCGAACCGACGGAGCAATCGCGGCGGGAGGCCGTTTAGAACCCCGATCACGATATTGGTGTCGAGACAACGCATTATTCGAACGAAACGTCGTCCTCGGGCATGGCAGGCTGTTCGCGTCCTTTTTCCATGAACGGAATATCACGGTAACGATCAAGCTCCGCCAGCCACGACTTGATGTCGAATTCCAGAGGCTCCAGCAACACGCCGCTGCCGATCCGGCGCACCAGCACTTCCTTACCGGGCAATCGAAATTCTTTCGGCAATCGGACCGCTTGGCTGCGACCGTGCTTGAACAGCTTAGCTGTTGGATTTTTGTTCATTTCGGTTTCTTCTCCAGTCGGAAATTGTCGGCCGGCATGGGTGGCTGCTCCGGACGTCCCTCAGGCAGAAATTCAGCACCGTATTCGTCGAGCTTGGCCCACCACGCGTCCAAATCGAATGGCTGGTCGAGCGGCTCCAGGAGGACGGCGTTGCCGACGCGGCGCACGCGCACTTCCTTGCCGGGGAGGCGAAATTCCTTAGGCAAGCGGACCGCTTGGCTGCGGCCGTGCTTGAAAATCTTGGCTTTGGGTTGATCGGTCATCCCGGGTGCTCCACCGGCACAATGATAGATACCGTTGGTATATATCATCTGGCCCGATGCATCGGAAGGCCGGCCATCAGCGACCGGGCGAACCCTTTGCCCGGGTATCGCGGCGTTTCGCGCGCAGATGAACTATTGCAGCGCTGCCGTGTGCGTTCCGTACGTCACGGTCGAGACGAAGACCACGGCGCTGCCGGAGAAGCGGTCGGCGGTGAGGCCGGGATTCGGTTCGGCGGCGAAGGTCATCATCACCGAGCTTGCCGGTTTTTCCATCAGGGCGGC
>JASHSE010000562.1 GCA_030036975.1 Xanthobacteraceae bacterium
TTCAGTGCGCCGAGGGCTATTCCAACACCATCGACATGCCGACGGCGCTGCATCCGCAGACCCAACTGACGCTCAAATTCGATCACAAGATCCTGTCGCGGGCCTACGGCTTTCCGATCCGCATCCGTATCCCGACCAAGCTCGGCTTCAAGAACCCCAAATACGTCACCGCCATGTGGGTGCAGAACAATGACGCCGGCGGCTATTGGGAAAACCAGGGCTATAACTGGTTCAGCGGGCTCTGAGGTTCATCATTGAAAGCGCGGCGGCGGCACGTCGGTGATCAGGCGGGCGCCGCGCTGAAACGTGATGTAGCCCCACAGCCAGGTCAGGGCGACGACGAAGCGGTTGCGCAGGCCGATCAGAAAATAGATGTGCACCATGCTCCAGAACAGCCAGCCGACGAAGCCCTTGAGCTGAATCGGGCCGAGTTCGACAATGGCAGCCCGGCGGCCGATCGTCGCCAGCGTGCCCTGATTGCGATAGCGGAACGGCGGCAGTGACCCGCCGGCAAGCCGCGCGGCGATCAGCCGGCCGACATAATCGCCCATCTGCTTGGCGGCTGGGGCGAGGCCCGGCACCGCGCGGCCGGTTTCGTCGATCGCCGATGCGGTGTCGCCGATGACGAAGATGTTCGTGTGCCCGGCCAGCGACAGATCCGGCCGCACGATCACGCGGCCGGCGCGGTCGCGTTCCGCCGCCAGCCATTGCGCGGCGGACGAGGCGACCACGCCCGCAGCCCAAACGATTGCGCCGGCATCGATGCGGCCATGCTCGAGGTCGACGCCGCGGGCGGCGCAGCGCACCACCGGCGTCCCGGTTTTGACCTCGACGCCCATGGCCGTGAGCGTGCGCAGGGCATAAGCCGAGTGCCGTTCGGAAAAGCTCGGCAACAGGCGCGGCCCGGCCTCGAGCAGCACGATCCGCGCAGTGCGTGGATCGATGCGGCGGAAATCGCGGGCCAGCGTCTGCCGCGCCACTTCGGCAATGGCGCCGGCCATCTCGACGCCGGTCGGACCGCCGCCGACGATCACGAACGTCAGGAGACGGCGGCGCGCCTCGTCATAGCCCGCCAACTCCGCCTGCTCGAACGCGGCAAGGATGCTGCGGCGAACGCGGGTGGCGTCCTCGATGCGCTTTAATCCCGGCGCGAACGTCGCCCACTCGTCATGACCGAAATACGAATGGGTGGCGCCGCTCGCCACGACCAGAAAATCGTAGCGGAACGGGCCGCTGCCGGTGTGGACCGTCTGCGCCTCGGCATCGACGCCGGTCACCTCGGCCATGAACACGGTCGCATTGCTCTGCCGGCGCAAGATGTGGCGGATCGGCCAAGCGACTTCGGCCGGCGACAATGCGGCGGTCGCGACCTGATAGAGCAAAGGCTGAAAGCAATGATAGTTCTGCCGGTCGATGATGGTGACGTCGACCGGCGCGCGGCCGAGCGTCATCGCGGCCGGCAGGCCGCCGAAGCCGGCGCCGACGATGACCACGTTCGGTCGCTGTTGCGGCATGGGAGGTCGCCCCGCGCCAGTTGCCATCGGACCTGTCGCCGTTTAGCACTGGCCCGGCATTCGACCAATTTCAAGGCCCCGCTGATGCCCAATCACAAGCTCCTCCTCCTCGCCGGCGACGGCATCGGCCCCGAAGTCATGGCCGAGGTGAAGCGGCTGCTCGGCTTTTTGACCGAAAGCGGCATCGCCAGCTTCACCATCGAGGAAGGGCTGGTCGGCGGCGCCAGTTACGACGCCCACAAGCTCGCCATCACCGACGAGACGATGGCCATGGCGCACGCCGCCGACGCGGTGATTTTCGGCGCGGTTGGCGGGCCGAAATGGGACAAGGTGCCGTTCGAGGTGCGGCCGGAAGCGGGCCTCCTTCGCCTGCGCAAGGACCTCGGCCTGTTCGCCAACATCCGCCCGGCGATCGTCTATCCGGCGCTGGCCGACGCGTCGAGCCTCAAGCGCGAGGCGGTCGAAGGGCTCGACGTCGTCATCCTGCGCGAACTGACCGGCGGCGTTTATTTCGGCGAGCCGAAAACCATCACCGATCTCGGCAACGGCCAGAAGCGCGCCATCGACACCCAGGTCTACGACACCTACGAGATCGAGCGCATCGCCCGCGTCGGCTTCGAGCTGGCGCGGGCGCGGCGCAACAAGCTCACCTCGATGGAAAAGCGCAACGTGATGAAGACCGGCGTGCTCTGGCACGAGGTGGTCGAGCAAATACACGCGCGCGAATTTCCCGACGTGCAGCTCGAGCACATGCTGGCGGACGCCGGCGGCATGCAGCTGGTGCGCTGGCCGAAACAGTTCGACGTCATCGTCACCGACAATCTGTTCGGCGACATGCTGTCCGACGTGGCGGCGATGCTGACCGGCTCGCTCGGCATGCTGCCGTCGGCCTCGCTCGGCGAGGTCGACGCCAAGACCCGGCGGCGCAAGGCGATGTACGAACCGGTGCACGGCTCGGCGCCCGACATCGCCGGCAAAGGCATGGCCAACCCGATCGCCATGCTGGCGTCGTTCGGCATGGCGATGCGCTACTCGTTTGCCATGAGCAAACAGGCCGACGTGCTGGATGCGGCGATCGCCGCGACGCTCGCCAAGGGTTTGCGCACCGCCGACATCAAATCGGAGGGCGCCCAAATCGTCAGCACCGCCGAGATGGGCGCCGCGATCGTCGGCGAGATGGCAAAGCTCGCGGCCTGACGCGGCGATCAAATCATTTATTCGTCATTCCGGGGCCGAGCCAACGGGTCCGGCCCGAAGTGGCCGGCCCGATGACAAGCTCCGCGAGG
>JASHSE010000563.1 GCA_030036975.1 Xanthobacteraceae bacterium
ACAAACACGCGCCCGCCGCGCTGCTCGACCTTCCAGCAATCGACCGGGCTCAAGGCCGGCGCGCGCACCGCCTCGCCGCTCCTCAGATCGAAGCAGGCGTGGTGCCACGGGCAGCGCACGTCGCCGTCAGTCACGATGCCCTCGGCGAGCGGCCCGTGATAGTGCGTGCAGTGAGCGCCGATCGCGAATATGTCGGCGCCGCTGTGCACCAGCAGCACCTCCTCGTCGCCGACGTGTCCGACCAGCCGGCCGTCGACGAAATCGGACAACGCAACGCCTTGCGTGAGATCTGGTCCGGCGGGAGAAGTTTTTTCGTCAGCCATGGTTGCCTCCGTCAACCCTCAGCCCTTCGCCACTTATCATAACAAACTCGCGGCGAAGTCGTTGAGTTGGATTGGCGACAGAAAAGGTTTCCGGTTCGCGCCAATACCGCAATGCCGATCGGGCCTCTTGCCCGGGCGCCGCCGCGAGCGCCTAACCTTTCCATAATGGCGCGAACTGCGTCGCCACCACGTCTTCGTAGGCCGCGTCGCGGTCGAGCACGCGCTCGCTGCGGGCAAAGGCGATCATGCCGGCAACGAAGTCGCGCGGCAGCGTGGCGTCGTAAAACGGCAGATCGCGGCGGATCAATTCGGCGATCAGCGCAGCCTCGGTTTGCGGAAAAAGCTTGCGGCCGACTTCGCTGGCGCGTGCCGCGTTCGCTTTCAGCGCCGCCTGGGTCTTGACGATGGCGCGCACCGCGGCGGCCACGGTATCCGGCGAGCGCGCGATCAGCGCGTCGGTGGTGGCGATGGTCGGCGCGGTGAAATTGAAGCACTGCGCCGGGCCGTCGCCGCGGCGCACGTCGGCCACCACGGTGCCGTAACCGCCGCGCACCGCGACCTCGGCGCCCATGCCGTTGGCCCAAAAGCCGTCGAGCTTGCCGGCCTCAAGTGCCTTGGCGGCCATCACGCCGAAATTGGGCACCGAGCCGAGCGCGCCCGGCACCGGCGCGATGCGCACGCGGTCGCGCTCCGGATCGATGCCGGCGGCGAGCAACATCCCGCGCAGGCCCATATTGACCCACGGCGCCGCGCCGATGGTGCGGCCTTTGACAACCTCGAGCTCGCCGCGCCGGGCGCCGAGATCGGAGCGCACGACCAGAAACCAGTACATGCCCTGCGCCTGTGCGGCGATCAGCTTGGCGCCGTCAAAACCCGGAAATGCCGAGAGCACCGCGTGCCCTGCCCCGCCGACGAAATCGATCTCGCCGTCGCGCATCGCTGCGTACGCTTTGTCGACCGGATAAATCAGCTCAAGCGACACATCGAGCCCTTCCGCCTTGAAGAAGCCGAGCTCGATCGCGGCTTCGGCCACGAAATACGAGGGCGAAATCATGTCCGGAACGGCGAGCTTCATGACTTATCCTCCCCCGCGTAGCGCAGCGAAGCGGGGGAGGGGGACCGCGCGAAGCGCGGTGGAGGGGGCTCCCCAGTAAAGAGTCTATCGTGATTTTCAGCAAGCATTTCAGTTAAAGAACACATTTCGAAATCTTTGCGAGCTGAACTGCCAGCGCCCCTTCCACCATCTTGCTTCGCAAGATGGTCCCCCTTCCCCGCTGGCGCGGGGAAGGATGGTGTTATTTCTTCCCATCCAGCAGCCAGCCGAATTTTTCCCTGGCCTTGCGCGCGACCTCCGGGCTCGGCGCATTGGTCGGCGGAAACTTGTCGCGCCAGTGCCACGGCTTGCAGGCGTTGATCAGCGCCACCGAATGGGTGAAGTCGCCGGCGGCGCGGCGCTCCGGCGGCAGCGCCGGATCGGCGCTGGAATCCCACGAGCCGGTGATGAACTGAATCGATTCCTTGGGGTCGGTGCGCGTGAGCATCGCCCACAGCATGTGATCGAGATCGGTCACGTCGACGTCGTCGTCGCACACCACGATGTATTTGGAGGCGTAGGCCGAAGCGCCGCACTGCGCGGCGACATGGGCGGCCTGCACCGCGTGGCCGGGATAGCGCTGCGTGATCGAGACGGCGTGCAGCATGCGCGCGCCGCCGATCTCGTGGCACCATACCTGCTGCACGCCCGGCACGCCCGCATTGGTCATGTTCTGCTTGATCATCGCCGAGCGCATCACCGCGCGGTAGCGCGCCATCTCGTCCGACCCGCCGCCCATCGGCGGCACGCCGAGCAGGATCGGATCGTTGCGGTGATAGATCGCCTTGACGTCGAGCACGGCGGTCGGCCGCACGCCGCCGGCATAGTGCCCGGTCCATTCGCCGAACGGGCCCTCGTCCTTGCGCTTGTCGGGCGTGACGAAACCCTCCAGCACGATCTCGGCATTGGCCGGAAACGGCAAGCCGGTGATTTTTCCGCGCACCATCTTGGTCGGCCGGCCGCGCATGCCGCCGACGATGTCGAGCTCGAACGTGCCATACGGCGCCTCGACGCCGCCGTAAAAGAACGCCAGCGGATCGCCGCCCAAAACCATCGCCACCGGCATGGCTTCGCCGCGCGCCCAGTATTTTTCGCGATGGATGTAGCCGTGATGGCCGCGCGCGGTGACGATGCCGACCGATTTGGCGTCATGCACCATGGCGCGATAGGCGCCGGCATTGAGCCAGTTCTCTTCGGGATCGCGGGTGATGCTGTAGGTGCCGGTGCCGATGTAGCGGCCGCCGTCCCTCTCGTGCCAGATCGGCGCCGGGAATTTGGTGACGTCGACGTCGTCGCCGGTGACGACGTTCTCCAAGACCGGGCCGTCGTCGACGATTTCGTGCGCAACGATCTTCGGCTCGGCGAGATACGCCTGCCGATAGGCGTCGCTCAGCTCCCACTTGTTGAGATGATCGGGAAAGCCCAGCGTCATGTTGCGCCGCGTGCCGGCGAACATGTTGAGCAGCACGCGGCAGCCTTTCGTGCAGCCGGGAATGTCGTCGAACACCACGCAGGGGCCGTTCTCCTCGCGCAGGATCGCCTCGGCGGCGAGCCCGACATCCTCCTGCCAGCTCGCCCCCGCGACGTGGCGCACCTCGCCCAGCGCCTCGGCCGCGGCCAGCCATTCGCGCAGATCGTCATAGGCGATGGCGGCCGTCACGTTGCTTTGCTGCTGCGGCATCGGCTCCTCCACTGCGGGCGATCAGGATGGCGTCCCGGGCCGGCTTGTCAATGCGTTGTGGCCGGCGGCGCGAGCGCTCGCGTCGTTGACAAGCCGGCACGCGATGCGCCGATAAGGACCGGCACGGTTTTTGGCGAACGCGCCTTCGCCCGCGCCGCAGGGGAGGAAACCATGAATCACCCGGCCCAGGGATTTCCGCCGATCCTCGACCATCGCGGGCCGCCGCGCGTGCGCCGGTTCGACGCGCAGCGCTGGCTCATCGACAACATCATCCGCGCCAATGGCATCGATTGGGATCAGCCGCGCTCGCTCTATATCCATGCGCCGTGCGGTATCGAGGCCAATGCCGACTTCGCCGGCATCCGCGAACGGGTGAAGAAGATGGCCGACATCGGCCCGGCTTTTGCGGCCGTGGCGCGGCGTCGCGAGGCCAAGGCCAACGCCGCCGCGGCCGCCGACCATAAGGTCACCGCGCGCGATAATTTCTTCATGGCGGCGGTGCATTGGGGCGCCGCGCAATGGCCCTATGACGAGAACGACGAGACCAACATCGCCTGCAACAACAAAAAACGCGAGTGCTACGCCAAATACGCGGCCCTCGCCGATCATCACGTCGAGGCGGTGTGGGTGCCGTTCCGCGACAAGGCGATTCCGGGCTGGCTGCACCTGCCGCCGAATTTTTCCGGCGGCAAAAAGCTGCCGGTGGTCATCGCCGTTCCGGGCATGGACAGCTACAAGGAAATCCAGGTCGCGCTGTACGGTGACAAATATCTCAACCGCGGCATGGCGGTACTGGCGATCGACGGACCCGGCCAATACGAGGCGCCGATGATCGGGCTTTATTTCTCGATGGCGAACTGGATCGCCGCCGGCCCGGCTTTGGTCGACTGGATCGCGGCGCGCCCGGAGCTCGATGCCTCGCGCATCGCGGTTGCCGGAACGAGCTTCGGCTCCTTGTTCAGCACCGTGCTCACCGCCAACGAGCCGCGCATCAAAGCCTGCGCGGTGATGTCGGTGTGCCACGAGCCCGGCTGCCACACCATCTTTCAGGAGGCGTCGCCGACCTTCAAGAAGCGCTTCATGTACATGTCGGGCATCCTCGACGAGGACGAGTTCGACGAATTCCGCAAGACCATCACCTGGCAAGGCCACGCCGGAAAGATCCGCGTGCCGTATCTGTGCGTCGCCGGCGAAGCCGACGAATTAAGCCCGCTGGAACATTCCGAGCACCTGATGGCAGCGCTCGACGGGCCGAAGCAGATGGTCGTGTATCAGGAATCGCGCCATTCGGTCGGCAATGTGCCGGCCGCCAATCTCGGCCCATTCCCGCCGATTCTGTTGGCCGACTGGCTCGTCGACCGGCTCGCCGGCAAACCGTTCATCAGCGAACGCTGGTACGTCACCAGCTCGGGCGAGATCAACAAGACCCCGTATTAATCGTCAGCCGTAGCCCGGATGAGCGCAGCGGCATCCGAGAGTGGCCTCGCGGCTCGCAGCCGTGGCCCGCCGGGTAGGC
>JASHSE010000564.1 GCA_030036975.1 Xanthobacteraceae bacterium
TATGTCAAGCACGGTCCGCCCGTTGGATGAAAGAAACGCCCCCGACATTGCGATTACCGCCAAGTCTGGGCAGCGTTCGCGCATACTCCTGATCAGCTTTATGCCGTCCATGTTCGGCATGTAAATGTCGACGATCGCGAGATCGAAATGTGCATTTTCCATCGCCAATAGAGCGATGCGACCATTTTCGAACCCGGTAACGTCAAAACCGGTGGTTCGCAGCGCGACCGCAACCGCGGCCCTCGCGTACACTTGATCGTCGATGACCAGCACGTGCGGCATCCGCGCTATCCTCCTGGCCCGGGTACTATATCAACCACAGGTAAAAGGGCGGTTACGGGCAACAACCGGCCTCAAATTGCCTGCGTTCTTTCGACCTGCCAATCCGGCGGCGGAAAGGTTTCGGTGCCGGTGAGGGTCTGACGCAGCATGCCGGCGAGGTGCGATTTTCGATAAGGTTTGACCAGCAAATGCACGCCCGGATCGACGCGGCCGTGATGGATGATCGCGTTCTCGGCGTAGCCTGACGTGAACAGCACCTTGAGCGGCGAACGACGCTTGGCCATTTCCTCGGACAGCTCGCGGCCGTTCATGCCGCCCGGCATGATCACGTCGGTCAGCAACAAATCGAACGGCTCGCCGGTATCGGCGATCGCCAGCGCTGCCGCGGCGTTGGCTGCGGTCAGGGTCCGGTAGCCGAGGCCCTGCAGCTGGGTAATGAGGGAGCTGCGTACCAACGGATCGTCTTCCACCACCAGGATGGTTTCAGAGCCGCCGGCAAGCGCGGCGTCCGGCAATTCCATGGCTCGAGCGACATCGGCCACGGCGCGCGGCAGGTAGAGCTTGAACGTGGTGCCTTGGCCTTCCGCGCTGCACAGCTTGATATAGCCGTTCGACTGCTTGATGAAGCCGTACACCATGCTCAGCCCGAGGCCCGTCCCTTTGCCGACCGCCTTGGTGGTGAAGAACGGCTCAAATACCCGCTGACGAATTGCTTCGGCAATGCCGCAGCCGGTGTCACTGACCGCGATCACCACGTAACTGCCCGGCCGGGTGTCCTGATTGCTGTCGACGTAGGCTTCATCGGCAACGAAGTTGCTGGTCGCCAGCGTCAGCTTGCCGCCATTGGGCATCGCGTCGCGGGCATTCACCGCCAGGTTCAACAAGGCCGCCGTCAATTGGGTCGGATCGACCAGGGCCGGCCAGACGGCTTTCGCCAGACACAGTTCGATGTCGATCTCCTCGCCGAGCGTACGGCGCAACAATTTCTCCGATCGCACCATCAAGGCGTTGATGTCGGTCTCGCACGGTTGCAGCGGCTGGCGGCGGGCAAACGCCAGCAGGTGGCCGGTCAGGTCGGAGCCGCGGTCGGCGGCTTCGCTGATGAGTTTGGCAATCGCGGCAAGCTGCGGCCTGTCCTTGACCGCGTCGGCGAGGATATCGATTGTGCCGGTGATAACCGTGAGCATGTTGTTGAAGTCGTGGGCAATGCCGCCGGTCAATTGCCCGATCGATTCCATCTTCTGCGATTGCCGCAGTTGATCTTCCACAGCCTTCCGTTCCGTCACATCCTCAACAACGCCAAGTATATATTGGATCTGTCCGTCGCGGTCTCGAACGGCGACGCGATTGGTTACAACCGTTCGCATTCCGCGGGGAGTCTCCATTATATGCTCGGGAGTGTATGAGTTCGAACCTAACGTCAGCAGCTTCTGATCGTTTGCTTCGATCATTTGGGCGCTCTCTTTGTCGAAAACCTCCCGCGGCGTCCGCCCGATCATGCGTTCGCGAGGTATGCCCCACATTTCCTCGGCGGCCTTATTCACCAGCAAATAGCGCCGCGTCCGGGCGTCCTTGACGAGAATGAGTACCGGGATGCGTTCGATGATGCGATCCAGGAACTCGCGGTTGCGGTCGCGCTCCCGCTCCGCGCGCACCCGTTCGGTGACGTCGATGATCGAGCAGAGCATGGCGGGCCGCCCGTTATAGCTCAAGCGCCGGCCATGGACATTGACCAAAATCTCGCTGCCGTCGGCCTTCAGATGCCGGTGGACATGTCGCCATTCGATTTCGGCGCTTGCCGAGCTAAGGAAGGCGTGGAACGCATCAAGGTGCTGCCCGCGGTTTTCGGCCGGATGAAGATCGAGGTTGGTCATGCCCAGGAACTGCTCGCGCGTATAGCCGTAATGGGAGACCGCGGTGTCGTTGACGGCAAGAATTTTCAAGTCGTCGCAGTCAATGACGACCATCGGCACCGGGTTGACGTCGAACAGCATGCGAACCGACTGCTCGCGTTGCTTGAGCTCGGAGATGTCAATTCGTATTCCCACGCTGCCACCGTCGGCCGTGCGTCGCTCGCAGACCCGCAGCCAGCGGTTACCCGACAGCTGCTGTTCATGGCTGCTGCTATCCTGCGCATGCAGCGCAAGTCGCCCGGCCAGCCATTCCTCTTCCCGTCCTTCAGCTTCGGGGTATTGACCATGGGCCAGTCCGGCGCGCAGCACGTCCTCGAAATGGGCGCCGGCTTGGATCGCGTTTGGCGCCCGCTCGTAAAGCTCCGCGCAGCGCTTGTTCCACATGACGTATCGGTCTTGCGCATCGAACAGAGCCAAGCCCTCCGGCACCACGTCGAATGCTTCGCGCAGCCGGGTATGTGCCGCGGTGGCCTCCTGCCTCGCCAGCTGGGCCTCGGCCAGCGCCTTTTTCAGGGCGGCTTCCGCCTTGCGCCGTTCGGTGACGTCTTCATGAATTGAGACCCAGCCGCCGCCCTCCATGAACCGGTTCACCACCCGGGTCGAACGGCCGTCGGGAAGATCGAACGTGCCGTCGATAAGGCGGTCCGCCACAAGATTGTTCGCGATATAGCTGTCGACGTCACCGAGTAATGTCCCGTTCGCCGCCCGTTGCTCCAGCAGCTCGCGCACCGTACAGCCGGGTTTTGCCTCATCGGGCGACAGTCCGTACATCTCGACGTAATTTCGATTGATGACGACCGCCCGACCATCGCGGTTGAACATCAACAGCGCGTGGCGCATGTTGTTCAACGCCGTGTCGAGCAGGATTTTTTGGTTCGTTTCCTCCGCGAGCACCGTCAGTTCGCGCTCGCGCCGGCGCCTGTTCTCGCGTGCAAGAAACCAGCCCAGCGTGACGATCACAAGGCTGAGAATTGCTCCGACGGCGATCGCCTTGTTGCGCTGCCCGCGAATCGGCATCAGCACGTCGTCCAGAGCGAGCCCCACTATCACCAGGAGGGGATAATCCGGCACCGCTGCGTAGGCGTACACGCGCTCAATGCCGTCAAGCTCGCTACGAACAAGTGCGGAGCCGTTGTCGGAATGCTGCATTTTCTGAAAGAGCGCGGTGGCGCTTACATTGCGGCCGATTTCGCCGCCGTTGCGGCCGTGCCTGGCGCGAATAATCCCGTCGCGACCGAGCAGACTGACAACGCCGTCTTGCCCGAGATCGACTTTTTCAAAGAACCGGGAAAAATAGAACGGATCGATCGAGACGACCATCACACCGCCGAAGCTGCCGTCGCGGCGCGTGATGCGGCGGGATATCTCGATTGCCAACTTGCGGGAGTTGCGTTCGTTCATCGGTACGCTGATATAAGGCTGCGGCGCAGATGGATCGAGGTGGTAACGGAAGTATAACTGATCCGAAATATTGCCGCGGTCTATGCTGTCGAGAGTGGACGCTCTCATGATTCCGTCCGGCCCTATCATCGCGACCTGCACGGATATGCCGTAAAGCAACGGCGAATTCTCTACCCATGCTGGGATGTGATAGGTGTCTCCGGATTCCTCGTTCTCCGCGATAATTGTCAGCATGACCTGATCGATCGCGCCCACCGTTCGTTTGACGTCATCCCTGAACGCGACGGTCAGGTTGTCAACGTCGCTGCTCGCTCGTTTGATCGCCGACTTTTCCGAGCGATCAATCTCGAAAATCAGCGCCCCCCAAAGCATCGTCAGGATGATCGAGCACAGGACGACTATCGCCAGCGGCGCTCGTGAAGCCAATCCGTGTGTTTCTCTAGCCATCTCGATTGACCCATAGCTGATACGATGGAAGCTACTGTCAGGCGCTCCGTGACAACCGCTGAGCTCGGTCCGGCGGCGGAAAGGTTTCGGTGCCGGCGAGGGTCTGACGCAGCATGCCGGCGAGGTGCGATTTCCGATAAGGTTTGACCAGCAAATGCACGCCCGGATCGACGCGGCCGTGATGGATGATCGCGTTCTCGGCATAGCCTGACGTGAACAGCACCTTAAGCGGCGAACGACGCTTGGCCATTTCCTCCGACAGCTCGCGGCCGTTCATGCCGCCCGGCATGATCACGTCGGTCAGCAACAAATCGAACGGCTCGCCGGTGTCGGCGATCGCCAGCGCTGCCGCGGCGTTGGCTGCGGTCAGGGTCCGGTAGCCGAGGCCCTGCAGCTGGGTAATGAGGGAGCTGCGTACCAATGGATCGTCTTCCACCACCAGGATGGTTTCAGAGCCGCCGGCAAGCGCGGCGTCCGGCAATTCCATGGCTTGCGCGACATCGGCCGCGGCGCGCGGCAGGTAGAGCTTGAACGTGGTGCCCCGGCCTTCCGCGCTGCACAGCTTGATATAGCCGTTCGACTGCTTGATGAAGCCGTACACCATGCTCAGCCCGAGGCCCGTCCCTTTGCCGACCGCCTTGGTGGTGAAGAACGGCTCAAATACCCGCTGACGAATTGCT
>JASHSE010000565.1 GCA_030036975.1 Xanthobacteraceae bacterium
CCGGCGCTTCCGGGACACTCTCTGCTGCTTCAAGGTTGCCGTCCGAACTGCGAGAAAGTTGGATGACTACCGTTTTGTCGGTGCTGACCGCCAGGGCGATCGCGCCGGTGTATGTCTCGATAGTGGTGCGGAGTTCGTTGGGATATTCAGCCAGTGCCCGCATCACCACATTGACCACATGCTCAAGCTCGGCAGGATCGGCCGCGGCGGCCCGTGTAAGGACGCCCTCAAGGACGTTTTTGTCTACGGCGACGGTGGTCTGTTGCTTGGCGAATCCGCCGCTTGCTGACGCTTCTGTCGGCTCAACTACAACGAGAGCACTTGAGCGTATGGGTGCATTCATTGATATGACGATCCAAATTGGTAAATTCCATAATGTTCTTCAGTATCAACTGGTTCGTCCAGTTCATTCACGCAATTTGATGTAATTTTCCATACTAGGAGCCCGGATCACCCATCAATTAGGTTCAAAGACCACTTCCTGATGTAAAGTTATTTACTTATTGCAATATAATTGGTAATTTAATTGACAAGTTAGCTGCGGTGGCGCATTTGAGCGCCTGCTCGGAGGAAACCGGGTCATGTCACACTTTAGCGACGATGCGTACAGACGGATCACTGCCATGACGGCGCTCGCAACGATTGCAGCGCTAGTCCATGAGTATCTTCCCCGGTTCCTGCGATATCTCCCCGCGGTCCCCGGATGACTCACTCGGCAATCTGTCGGCCGAGCAGACACGACTGCCGGCAAAGTCCGAATCCGCTCGTAGCCGGCTATCCATCTGGGCGCGAAGCGTGGGCGCCCCCGTTTACCGAGCTTGAGTAGATGGTCAACTGCGGCGCGTGAGGTTGTGTCGCCAAGTGATGGATTGGGGCCTAACGGTTAATAAGTATGGTTAATGGCCTGAAAACTCGTGACCCTTATAGGCTTTCCTCAATGATCAAAACGCGCAAACGTTTGCATGGGAAAGGAGGTGGTTGCAATGGCGCGCTTTGACGAAGACCGATGGCATCGGCGTGTGGAGGTCGTCGCAGCCGTCGTGGTGGCGCTGGCAACGACGCTTGCGGCAGTCCTTCAGTATGTGCGTTGAGCGGGAGCTTGCAGGCGCCGCGGAGAGGAACGGTCGCAGCCGTTCCTCTCTTTGTCTATCATTCCACGACGATCGGGTCAATCCAGCAGTCGGCCGATTTACCGCCAAAGCTTGTGCTTGGCGGATCGCGCAACTTTGTTTAAATTGATCCCGGAATTTCCGCTTCGTTTGATGGAATTGTAGCTATGGCTGACGACCGCTTCGTTTCGGATGAAAAGCGACAAAGACTGGCAATCGTCCTGAAGCAACTCGGGATGCGGCAGCAGGACCTAGCCCAAGCGATGGGCGTCAGCCCTGCCGCCATCAGTCGATTTTTGACCATAGGACCCGATCGCATCGATCTGAGGCCTGAAAACCTTAAGCGTTTTACCGAAGCGTTGGAGGACCGGCTCGCCGAGTGCCGCGCCATCAAGGTAAGCAAGAGCGATGAAGTAGAGGCTCGGAAAAACAGCGGAAGCACCGAAAGGGAAAAGGAGCGGAGCAGGGCGCTGGTCCATGCGGCACTCGCCTTGAGCCTGGAGACGATCAAAACAATCGAGGCCGATATTGCAGGACTACTTACCGGCAGTCCAGATTCCGCTGCAGCATCCGGTCCGGTCTTCGCTACTCCGGGCGGCGCGTTGGGCGTTCGGGTAACAAACTATGTCCAGCGCCAAGCGGACAAGGAAATCGACGGAATTCTCAAAGACGGATCAGCTCCGGCGAGTGTGGTCATCGGACCGGTTCAGGGCGGAACGTCCTCCTTCCTGCAGCGGGTCTATCAGCGCGCTGATGCGATGCGCGGGTGCTGGGCTGGCATCGTCCATTTCGAGGCGGCGTTTGCCAGAGGCGAGCCCTTCACGCAGCTCGATCTGTTCAAGTACCTCTTTCAGGAGATCGGCGTTCCGCGCGAGGACTTTTCCGGCGACAGTGTTGACGTGCATGGCATGAAGGAAGCATTCGACAAGTGGGCGGCAGCCGCTTGGCGAGATGCGGCTCGAGTCGTTGTCGTGATCGACGGGCTTGATGAGATCATCAGGAACGCTGCTGCCATAACCGATCCGCTTGCCTTGATAAACTGGTTTCAAGCGCTGCGCAATCGCGCGAACGATAGGGCAGCCCCGTATGACAGGTTGGCCTTATTCGTCGCGCTGACCGGCACGACCTGGAGCGCCGCCCATGCATCACCTTATGCGACCCAAGCCGGTCCGCTCGACCTCAAGAAATTTACTAAGCAGGAGGTGGCTGACGCGTTCAAGCAGCTAAATGTCGACATCGATGAAAAGGGCACCGATGAAGTGTATCGTCTTTTTCACGGTCATCCGTATCTCACCGAGCTATTCGCCTGGTCTATGCGCGGCGGGGCAAGTCTTCAGTCTACCAAAGAGGCAGCGCTAAACCTTGCCAGCCGCTATGAGTCGCATTGGGAGCGGTTGAAATCCGAAATTAAATTTCTTACGGGTCCGAATTTCACCACCGAGAGGGTGCTGTCCGCGGTCGTAAAGGCTGTGAAACGAGGACAGCTGGATGAAACTGACGACATCATCATGAGAAATTATCGTCGCGGCCTGCAAGTCTTTGGTCTCCTAGACGAGCCGCCGTCACAGATCTGCGAGTTCTACTGGGCCGCGATCAACAGAGAGCTGCAGTAGGACGAAGGGCGCCTGGCCGCCGGTTCTCGACAGCAATTCCTGTCGTCCGCCGCGCGCTTAGATGGTTAATCGACCGGTAAAGCGGCCGTGACAACTTCACCACGATTACGTGGAAGTGGCGCCGAAAAGGCATTAGCTTGCATAATGTCAATGGTCCCCTGGAAGGGGAGAAAGGAGGAGATAGTGGTATGGCGCCCCACGAATCGAACAACGCCTGAGCATTGAACCAAAGCGGAGATCGCGCCGCGATCAACCGCCTTGGCTGCTTCAATCGAACCGACCAGTTCCCTCTGGTCACCTAACAACAAGCGGAGAGAGCGGCTCGGACCCCGCTCTCTCTTTCCCTTAGCGGCCGATCGGCGGGGAGTCAACCGCTGGCTCAATTAATAAACTGCCATTGTGCGGCCGGTGAATTCGATGACTGCAACCGCGTGCGAGCCCGTACGGAGCCTTAACGTGACCAAGTATGAGTATTCGGGCGGGCCGGTCCGGCATGACGCCTTCTACGCTGAGCGCAATACGGACAAGCAGTTCCAAAATGCCGTTATCGAGAAGCGTGACGTATTCGTCATCACGGCGCCGCGCCAGACCGGCAAAACCAGCCTATGGTACCAATGGTTGGATCACGCCAGCGGGTTCAACGCCGGTCTGTTGGATTTCCGCGTTGTTTTTGGCCAGGCCGAAGAAAAGACGCGCTCGGCCCGGGGCTGGACGGAAACTTTGCTGCGCGCCATAGCGAGAGCCTTTAAACTCGACCTGGACGAGCTTCGGAACTGGCTAGGGGATAATTCCGAGCGACCGATAACGGATCTGATCGTCGGGTTTTTCTCAGAGTTTTTTCGTCCGCGCCTGAAGGGCCCAGTCGTCGTCGCTTTCGACGAGATCGACGTGGTTCAGACATACCATTACTTCACCGACGATTTCTTTGAAGCGATTCGCGCCTTGGCGGCGAATCGCGACGAACTTGATATGAGCTTCGTCATGATTGGGCTCAATCATCCAAAGGACTTGCTTAAAACGGCGTCGTCTGGCGGCTTTAATATTTCCGGCCTGCATCTGGCATTAGATGATTTCAACCCGGAAGATGCGGAAACGGTGGAAGTCTGGGCGAACAACTATTCCGGCCCGGCGGGCGCAGATCGAATGGCTGTTGCCAAGGCAATCTTGAGCGCAACCGGCGGCCAGCCCTTCCTGACAACGTGGCTGTTTGAACAGGCGCGGAGGTCAGCGCTCAGGAATGGCGATGGCATTCCGCCTCTTGTGGACATACTGATAGAAGACGCCCGAAATAACCGGGGTATTTCAAGTCATTTTCAAGCAGCACGCGAAATTATTCTTGAACGACCAAATCTGGCCTTTCGCATCATCGATGTTTTCGAGCAAGCACGCGAGAAGCCCGTTCCGCTCGTCAATCTTAGCGGCGAGCTGCGGGCGGCTTTGGTAAGCACCGGTCTTGTCCGCGAACGCAACCGGGCTTTTGTGGTAAAGTCGTCGATTTACAAAACCTATTTTAATGACGACTGGATTTCGGATTTAAGAAAATCGATTGGCAGCGAACTTCCCGCGCCCGCGGCGCTCCGACCGGTCATCGGGCAGGCCAAGAAGAAGCGCGTGTGCATCATTAATACGGGCGGCATGATCTCTATGGAGTTGCAGCCGGACGGCAGAATCGGCTCGCCGCACGATTTGACTGCATATTTTCGCACCTTTCCCGAACTATTCGCCATTGCCGATTTCACCGCAGTGCCGCTGATGTCCAAAGATAGCTCCAACATGAATCCCGATGATTGGAAACGAATTTCGCAGGCGATCTACCAACGCCGCGACGACGGGTTCAGCGGCTTTGTCGTCGTGCATGGCACCGACACGCTTCCACACACGGCATCCGCGGTCGCCTATGCGCTCGGCGATGGTTTAAGTTTTCCCGTCGTTTTTGTTGGATCGCAGACGGCGCCACACGTGGCCTACGGGGATGCTCGCATCAATCTCATGCGAGCGTGCACAGTTGCCACTCGGTCCGATATTCCGGAAGTGGTCGCGGTTATCAACGATCAAATCCATCGCGCCGTCCGTGTCGAGAAGCGCGATGATTTTCGCTTTGATGGCATGCACTCCCCGACATTCGAGCCCTTGGGCCTTATTGCCGATCGAATTGAGATCAAAGAGGCGCTGGTCCACAAACCGCCGCGGAATCCCAAGATCGATTTGCGCAATGAGTTCTCGCATAATGTTTTCAAGATCGGTCTCTATCCCGGTCTCGATCCGGCCTTCTTAGAACCGGTGTTGGAAAGCCCAGAACTCGAAGGCGTAATCATCGAGACACTAGGCATCGGAAATATCCCGGTTGAAGAGAAATGGAACCTTGTGCCATTTATCGAGAAGGCCACAAGTAACGATATTCCGGTCCTGCTTGTCTCCCAATTCCCGATCCAACCCGAAATGAGCGCCAAATACGAACCGGCTTCGGCGCCGCTCGCCGCCGGCGCGATCGGTGCCGCCAATATGGCGCCCCCTGCGGCCCTGACGAAGTTCATGTGGGTCTTGCCGCAAGTCAGAGGGCGAAACCTGTCCGGCATCGATAAGCGCGAAGAAATCAAAAAGCTGATGAACTTGAATCTGGTCGGCGAAGTCGACTCCGATGTGCCAGGCTAACTGACGAGAAAGACCAATGGCAAAGCAGTCGAGACTAGCAAAGTTGCAGCCAGCTACAAAAGCGGCGGTGGCGAGAGTCTATGTGCTTTACACTGGTGGCACCTTTGGCATGGCGCCGGATTTCAGTACTCCGGGACATCCGCTGCGTTCCATGGAACTTGACAAGCTCCGGGAGGAGTTACCTGAGGCGGAAGACATTGCGCCAGGAACCGAAGTGACTCTTGAGCGATTTGATCGGTTGCTCGACTCCTCCAGCATGACGCCCACCGACTGGGTGAATATCGCCCGAAAGATCGAGGATAACTATTATAACCATGATGGCTTCATCGTCATTCAGGGCACCGACACGTTGTCGTACACGGCCTCTGCCTTGAGCTTTATGCTGGAAAATCTTGCCAAGCCCGTCGTGATCACCGGCTCGCAACTGCCATTGCCGACGGCACGAACTGACGCCAAACTCAATTATGGCCATGCGCTGCAGATCGCCGCGTACAAAGCTACTGATCTGCCCTGCATTCCCGAAGTCATCGTGGTTTTCGCAGATAAGATCCTGCGTGGCTGCCGCACGCGCAAGATGAGCGCCAGTGCCTGGACCGGCTTCGACACGCCTAACGCCCCGCCGCTCGGCGAGATCGGTGAGCATGTGCGTATTTTCGAAAACCAAATTCGCCCTGCTCCGCCAAGCGGCCTCGACTTGCAGGTCAATTCCGAGCTCGATCCTGACGTGCTCGACATTTCCCTCTATCCTGGGCTGCGGCCTGAGCACCTCAAGGCGATTCTCAGCCTCGACAGCGTCAAAGGTGTGGTGCTTCGCACCTACGGCACCGGAAACGCTCCCGAGGACATTGACTTCCTCGATGCTTTGAAGACGGGTATCGAGAAGGGTAACAAAACCGTGGTCAACATCACCCAGTGCCCGCAAGGCATGGTTGAAATGGGCCTTTACGCAGCGAGCATCGGATTGCTCGACAACGGCGTCATCTCCGGTCTCGACATGACGCCGGAAGCCGCCTTGACCAAGCTGATGGTGACCATGGGAAACCGCATCGGCGAACAGGTGAAGCTGCAGATGCAGATCAATCAGCGCGGTGAGCAGTCGCAGAACCTGTTCGATTTCAATTTCAAGACCACTCAGGCGAACGACAAGCCGTTTTCCGACTTCATCGTGCCTGATCGGCGTTTCGATCCCACGGCCTTGAGCGCCGCCGTCCTGCGCATAAAGAAGCTAACGGCGACTGTCGCTGACGGCACGGAAAATCCCGTGCTTGACGTCTATATGAACTTCCCGACCGCCAAGGCCGACACGCTCGAACGCGAGGACCATCCGCGCCGGTTGCACCGCATCGAGCTGCAGAGCGGTGCGACCTTCGACGTCGTGCAACAGCTCAGCAAGGAAAGGGTCAAGAACGTGATCGGCGACAGCGACGTGGTGCTGACGTTCGTCGCCTCGCCCGGTGTCAAGTTCGGTTTCGAAAAGCTCTCGCTGTCGATATTTACCAGGACGTAATGCCGTATGCAGCAACCAGAAGATATCCTGCATGCCGGGAATTCAGCGACACCCCGCAAATTGTGGTCCATTCCGGAGTTTCGTCGTTTGTTGCGCACCCGGGAAGTTTCTGCGGTCGAAACGGTAACCGCGTTACTCGACGATATGCGAGCGAAGCGCGAGCTCAATATTTTCATCACCGAAACTCACGATAAGGCGCTGAACCAAGCGAGGGACGCAGATAAGCGACTAGCGGCTGGCGTGCCGAGGGCGTTAGACGGTATTCCAATCGCTGTGAAGGACAACTTTTGTACAAAGGGCATCAAGACCACCGCAGGATCAAAAATGCTGGCGGTCTCGAGGAAGAGCGAAGATGGATTTGTTCCCACATACGAGTCTTCGGTCACTCAGCGTCTGCTCGATGCCGGCGCGGTCATATTGGGCAAGACAAATATGGACGAATTCGCTATGGGTTCGTCCACGGAAACCAGTTATTTTGGGCCAACGATCAATCCCGTGGGTGTTCGTTTGGGATTCGATAACTTGGTTCCAGGCGGCTCTTCGGGCGGCTCCGCTGCGGCCATCGCTGCCGACCTTGCCGTGGGTGCAATAGGTACAGACACCGGCGGCTCGATCAGGCAGCCCGCGAGTTTTTGCGGCGTAGTCGGAATGAAGCCGAGCTATGGTGTCTGTTCCCGATGGGGAATTATCGCGTATGCGTCGTCGCTCGATCAGGCTGGTGCGTTTGGTAAATCCGTCCGCGATGTGGCTGCCATACTCGACGTTATCGGCGGCGAAGATCAGAAGGATGCCACGTCTGTCAGTAGCCTCAGTCTGCGGTACGAGGCCGCGCTCGCTCAGCCGCAAAAGAAACTTCGCATCGGATTTCCGAGGGAAATAATGCGACTCAAGGCGACGGCCGATGTCGAGTCCGTTTGGACAGCTGGACAGAAAATTGCCCAGCAGCTTGGGGCCGAGGTCGTAGATGTCAGTATTCCAAGCCTTGGATACGCGTTGCCTGCCTATTACATAATTGCTTTGTCCGAAGCTTCGTCCAACCTTTCTCGTTATGACGGCATTCGCTATGGTTACCGTGCAAACGCGCCGAAAGATATAATCGACTTGTACGAACGGACGCGCGCTGAAGGATTTGGAGAAGAGGTTAAGCGCAGAATTATCCTTGGGACGTATTCTCTAAGTGCCGGGTACTACGATGCTTATTATTTGAGAGCGCTTAAGGTGCGTCGCATCCTTGCCGATGAATTTAGCGCCGTATTCCAAAAGGTTGATGCGATGTTCATGCCGGCAACGCCGACGGGAGCGTTTGAAATAGGTGCTCACGAGGGTGATCCGGTGCAGATGTATTTGGAAGACGTCTTTACCGTTCCTGTAAACCTCGCCGGACTGCCTGCCATTAGCGTGCCCGTAAGTCGAGACTGCCGAGGAATGCCCCTCGGGCTCCAGGTCATTGGCCCCCAACTCGGCGATGAGAAAGTCGTTCAAGTGGCGGCGGCGGTTGAGGCTATGACGGCTCACTAGCAGCATACCGCACACGAAAGCGCACTCCCAAGATCGACCGCGCAATTCTGCTGCTGACGTCCACGGGCGTTTGGCAGCGGAGAATGCGCAGCTCGATTACTCGAGCTCCAGACGGAATGGCTCGCCTTCCGCGGCGATGACGCCGCGGCCGATGGTTTCGATCGCCGCGATCATGCGGCCGTCGCGGCCGAGCAGGCGATCGGCGAGCGAGACGATGCGCATGTTCGGCGTGGCGGTCGGCGAGGCGCGCCGCAGCGCCCGCGCAATGCTCGCCTCGTCGCGATGCGAGGCGAGCGCGCAAACGCTGGCGAAGGCGCTGGCGGTCGAGCGGCTGATGCCGGCATAGCAGTGCACGACGAGCGGCGCGCGGCGATCCCAGCGGCGCACGAATTGCAAGAGATCGGCGACGTGTTCCTCCTCCGGCAACACGCAGCCGTCGAGCGGCGACGAAATATCGTGCAGCCGCAGCCACAGATGATTTTCCGCGGCGATGCCGCGCGGCCGTTCGACAGGCTCGTCGCCAAGCAGTGATACGATATGGCGTGCGCCCGTCCCGGTGACGGTTTCATGCAGGCGCGCCAGCGAGCAGACGTGAATCATGGCCAGGCGATCTTTCGAAGTTGCGACGCTGATATAATACCATTGCTGGCACGCGTAAGACGGGTTAATCTTACTGCGTCAGAAAGCGCGGCGCGCGTTATAGTGCCCTCTCCCCTTGCGGGCGAGAGCGACTCGGCAGTTCAACAACAAAAGTGGGTGAGGGGCCTCGGCCGCAACCCCTCACCGAGCCGAGTTTGTTGCGCGTCTTGCGTCGCCCTCTCCCGCAAGGGGAGAGGGCACGTCCATCAGCGCCGTGTTTCCGGCAGCATCTTGATGGGCAATCCGAACTATTGACGCAGTAAGATTAATCGCCGGCGAGTTTCGTGAACCGCTCCAGATAACGCGCTTGCGCGGTCTCGGCCGGCCACGGTTTCAGATAATCGCGCTCCATTGCGGGAGCGACCCGCGGGGGCGTGCCGAAAAACCGCCGCGCCTCGGCGTGGGCGAAGCCGGCGAGCCGCGT
>JASHSE010000566.1 GCA_030036975.1 Xanthobacteraceae bacterium
GCCGCCGCAAAAGACCTTGCGCGTGGCGCCGCGCGAAGCGGCCGGCGGCGTCTTTTGTCCGCGCGCCATCTTGCGCTGCGGCGGCTTGCGCATCAGTCCGGTGACGGTCGAGCGTAGGCTGACGATCTCGGCCGGCTCGGCCGGCGCCGAGGTGCCGTAGCGCCGCGCGTGCATGGCGTCGAACTGCCGCTTGATCGCTTTGCGGTCGCCGCGGCCAAACACCGTCATCGGCAAATCGACGGTCACGGCGTGCTCCTGGCCGACATAGCGCATGTCGGCTGCGCGTTTCACCACGATGCGCTGCGGCTTGACCGACGCGCCGGCGATCGCCTCGCGTCCCTGCTGCTCCAAGGCGCGATACACCGCCTCGATGTCATCGAACGACGCGTCGTCGAGCGGCGTGAACCAGGTGCGCACGTAGTCGTAGCGCAAATCGGCGAACAGCATGCCGAAGGCGGAAAACATGCCGGGTGCGAACGGCACGATGACGTTGCGCATGCCGATCTCGCGCGCCACCTCGACGGCGTGCAACGGCCCGGCGCCGCCATAGGCGACCAGCACGAAGTCGCCGGCGTCAAAACCGCGCTCGGTGGTGACGCCCTTCACGGCGTACGACATGGCGGTGGCGGCGATGCGCAAGATGCCGTCGGCGGCCTCGACCAGGCTCAATCCGAGCGGTGCACCGAGGGTGCTCGACAGTGAGCGCTCGGCGGCTGCGGCGTCGAGCTTCATCTCGCCGCCTAGGAAGCGTTCGGCATCGAGGCGGCCGAGAACGAGATTGGCGTCGGTCACGGTCGGCTCGCTGCCGCCGAGCCCATAGCAGGCCGGGCCCGGCGCGGCGCCCGCGCTTTGCGGACCGACCCGCAACGCGCCGTCGACCACGCGCGCGATCGAGCCGCCGCCGGTGCCGACTTCGAAAATGTCCATCATGGCGATCTGCACCGGCAGCGCCTTTTCGTAGCCGCCGATCAGCGCGGTGCCGGTGGTCAGGGCCTCGCCGCGATAAATGACGCCGGCTTTGGCGGTGGTGCCGCCCATGTCGAAGGCGATGGCGTTGTCGATGCCGCGCATGCGGCACAGCGCCTGCGTGCCGATGACGCCGGCGGCGGGTCCGGACTCCAGCATGCGCACGCACTGGTCCTGCGCCTGCGCGGCTTCGTAAAGTCCGCCGGTCGACTGCACCACCAGGAACGAGCCGGCAAAGCCGGCCGCGCGCATGTGGCAATCGATCTCGCCGATATAGCGGCGGACTTTTGGTCCCACATAGGCGTTGGCCGCAACCGTGGAGCAGCGCTCGAATTCGCGATACTCCTGCGACAGTTCGTGCGAGGCCGACACGAACAGGTTCGGATGGTTATTTTCCAGTATCGCCTTGGCGCGCCGCTCGTGATCGGCATTGGCGTAGCAATTGAGAAACAGGATGGCGGCCGCTTCGATGCCGAGTTCTTCGAGCTTGTTGCCGAGCGCGGCGATTTCGGCGTCGTCGAGCGGCGTCTCGATCTCGCCGTCGGCAAGGGTGCGCTCGTGGACCTCGAAGCGCAGCGCGCGCTCGATCAGCGGCTCGTGTTTCTGAAAGAACAGGTTATAGGCGTCCGGCCGGTTGATGCGCCCGATCTCGTAGATGTCGCGAAAGCCTTCGGTGATCAAGAGCGCGGTGCGGGAGCCGGTGCGCTCGAGCATGGTGTTGATGGCGATGGTCGAGCCGTGCAGGAACAACGCGGCGGAACGATAATCGCTGCCGGCCTTGGCGACGCCCGCCGAAATGCCCTCGACCAGATGTGCCGGCGTCGACAGCGCCTTGCCGAAGGTGAGTTGCCCGCTCTTCTCGTCGAACACCGCGATGTCGGTGAAGGTGCCGCCGATGTCGGCTGCGAGCCGCAGCCATCCCGGCGCCGATCGTCGTTGCCCCATGCCGGCCGCCCTTCGCCCCCGCCTCACGCCTCGAGCACCACGTAATCATCTTCGACGCGCACCGGGAAGGTCTCGGCCACGTACGGGCCTTCGACCAGCCTTGCGCCGGGAGCGATCGAGACTGCGAATTGCCGCGCCCGCATCCGATCGGGTTCGCACCACGATTTTCCGGTGCGCAGGTCGAACTCCCAGCCGTGCCATGGACAGCGAATGATCTCGCCGCGCCGCGAGTAGCGATAGCAGCCCGGTTCGCTCGCCTCGATCAGCCCGACCAAGTGGCCGGCAACCAGGCTGCCGCCCTGGTGCGGGCAGCGATTGGCGAGCGCAAAGAACTCGCCGTTGACGTTGAAGACCACGATGGCGCGGCCTTTCACGTCGACCAGCTTGCGCGAGCCCGCCGGAAAGTCGCGCAGCGGAGCGATCACGTGTCTGGCCATGGGCTGTGGCCTAAGCGGCTGCCGCTGCGGTAAGGCGCGGATAGGTGGCAAGCGCGTTGTCGCGCTTGATCTTGCTGTGCAGCTTTTGCGGAATGCCGGCCGGCATGATGGCGTCGCCGTCGAACTGCCAATGCGGAAAGTCCGAGGCAAACAGCAGCATGTCGTCGGACTGCAGCTGATCGACGAGCCGGGCGACGGCGTGCGGCTCGGCGGGACCGTCGAACGGCTGAATGGTCAAGCGTAAATGATCGCGCACGATCTCCCAGGGCGGACGATCGACCCACGGCACCTCGGCGCGCACGCCGCGCCAGAACTTTGTCAGGCGCCAGAGGAACGCCGGCAGCCAGGTGACGCCGGATTCCAGCAGCACTACTTTGAGCCTGGGATATTTGGCGAACACGCCTTCGCAGACGAGACTCGCGACCTGGGCCTGAAAGCCTTGCGCGTTGGCGCAGTAATCCTCGACATACCAGGACGGCCAGCCGAGCGAGGTCACGGCGTGGCGGAAGCTCGACCCGGCATGGATGCCGATCGGCAGATCGTGGCGCTCGGCGGCCGCGAAAATCGGCCAATACTCGCGCCGGCCAAGCGGCGCCTCGCCCATCGCCAGGACCAGGACCTGCACGAAGCGCCGGTCCGGCGCGCAGCGCTCGATCTCGGCGACCGCATAATCGGTGTTCTGCATCGGCACGACGATCGAGCCGCGCAGCCGCGGATCGCGGTCGAGCCACTCGGCCGCCAGCCAATCGTTCAAAGCCTTGGCGAATGCCGCCGCCATGTCTTCGCTGAACAACAACTGCACGCCGTAGAGGCAATTGCAGATCGCGACGTCGATGGCCCAGCGGTCGAGCGCGTGGCTGCGCAGCATATCGAGCGTATTCGGCGGCTCGCCGGCCTTGCCGCGCCAATCGGCCCGCGCGGTGAGCGGCGCGTTGGGCGGGTAGCTGATCGATTCCAGCGAATTGAGGCCGCGGTCGATCACGCTGTCGCGCCATTGCTCGTCGAGATACGGCAACAGCGCGGCCATGCCGGGCACGTTGGCATGCACGTCGCAGTCGATTGTCGACCAGCCGCTCATGCGAGGGGCGCGATCTACGGCACGCGCAGCGGGCCGGGCAGGGCGCGCTCGGCCTTGGCGACGAGTTGCGCCTCATGACGGGCAACGAAGACCGCAGCCACGATGAGAACGATGACCGCCGCGACGCCGAACACGATCCAGCCGCTCGGGCCGCGCAGGAACCACCACGATGCCGCAAGGTGCGCGAACTGGCGGCCGAACCAGTAGGCGCCGATGCCGAAAAACAGCGCCCAGAGGCTCGCCCCGATGGTGCTGGCGACCAGAAAATTGTGCCACGGCATGCGGTTGGCGCCGGCGAGGATGCCCGCAATGGGGCGCAAGAACGGCACGAATTGCGCGCCGATGATGATCACGCTGCCATAACGGAGGAACAGATACTCGCCGAGCTTGATGCGCGGTTCGGTGATCCGCACATACGCGCCGTAACGAAGCAGCAGCCAATAGCCGAAGCGTGCGCCGATGACGTAGCCGATGATGCGGCCGGCGACGGAGGCGAGCGCCGCCACCATGATGACGCCGACGATGCTCAGTTCATGGGTGCGTCCGGCAATCACCGAGCCGACGATCAGCGTGGTTTCGCCGGGCAGCGGAACGCCCAAGGCTTCGATGCCGATGAAACCGGCAATGACGAGCAACCCATAGGCGTGGATGAGATGGGCGACGGAATGCATGCAGACCCGGCTACCAAACGGCCATTTATACCGGTTTTACGCTGAGGAGAACTCCTTGACATCGGCTTCGTGCCAACGCAGCGACGGCTGATCGCCGCGGCCGTACGGGCTGCGGCGTTCGGCTATACTCGGCCTTGTTCCGGAGCTGTCCGCGGCCCCGCCGCCGCCGCTTCTCAGGGTCCCGCCGATGCACCAGGACCTGCGCGCGTTCATCGAGCTTGTCGATCAGCTCGGCGCGTTGCGCCGGATCGGCGCCGCCGACCCGCGCTTCGAAATCGGTGGCATCACCCGATCCGTCCAATCTTGCCGGCGTGATGTGGGCGGCGACGACCCGCTGCGAGCCGTCGGAAAACATCGACATTATGTGCAACGCCTGGAACTCGGCGCTCGACCCGCGCATCGCGCCGGCCGACAAGGAAAGCGGCGTCACCGCGCACTCCAAGGCGATCATCGAGGCCTGCCGCCCGTTCGCCTGGCGCGACCAATTCCCGACGCCGTCGGCGCTATCCGCCGAGGAGGCGAGGGCGATCCAGGCGAAGTGGGGAAAGCTTCTCTAGGTCCACGCAAGTGACGCGTGCGACCGGGCGCTTGTAAGCTTGCGGCGCGACAGAAATGGGGACGAGCAGCGGTAGAGTCGGCACTGCCGGGGCCCCGTCATCAACACATCTGTTGACTTCCACATCTATGTGGAGGATACTAGCTTATGAATTCGCAGGAACTGCGGCGGCTATTGGCGTCGAAGGGCTGCACGTTCGAGACCCACAAGGGCGGCAGCGGCCATGTGACGGTTCGGCGTGGCGATCGGAAATCGCAGCTGCCGATGCACGGCGGCCGTAAGGAACTGGGCAAGGGTTTGGTGAACAAAATCCTTAAGGATCTGGGACTGAAATAATGCTCGGCTATCGGGTCAAGCTCGAATCGGATGACAATGACACGCTTTTGGTCGCTTGCCCGGCGCTTCCGGAAGTAACGACATTTGGCGACGATGAAGCGGACGCAATGCGACACGCTGTTGGCGCGATCGAAGAGGCGATCGCAGCACGCATGGCGGATGGAGAGGACATTCCCGAAGGTCAACGTCGCGGTCCTCACCTTGTTCGCCTACCTGCTTTGACCGTGCTGAAGATCGAGCTTTACCGGCAGCTGCGGCAGGAGGGCATCACTCGCGCCGAACTTGGGCGCCGCTTGGGCTGGAAGCGCGAATCGGTCGATCGGTTGTTTCGCCTTGACCATGCGTCACGGCTTGAGCAACTCGAAGCGGCTTTTGCGGCGCTCGGTCAAGCCGTTTCGGTATCAGTGCACGCGGCAGCGTAACAACTCACTCCACCGCGTTCGCCGAATTCAAACTGTCGATCAGCGACGAGCGGTAGAGAAATTTCTTGTGCCGCGCGACGTCCTCGGAGGTGCGGCGCAGGTCGTCCAAATGGCGGCGGCGGATCGCCGGATCTTTTTCCTCGAGCTTGCGCTTGTTTTCGATGGTCTGCGCCTGCACGTAATCGACCTGCGCCGCGCGGCGCTGCCGCGTGTAGCGGTCGAGCACGCCGGCATCGGCGCGGCCAAACCACACGTCGGCGAGTTTTTCGGCGAGATTGACGGCGTCATGGATGCCGCCGTTCATGCCCATGCCGCCGATCGGGTTGTTGACGTGGGCGCAATCGCCGGCGAGCAGCACGCGGCCCTTGTTGAAGGTCGCGGCAACGCGCTGATGCACGGCGTACAGCGCGTAATATGGAATGTCGTAATCGCCGCTCTTGTGATGAATACTCTGCAGGCGGCGCTGGATGCCGGCCATGCTCAGCGCTTCCTCGTCGGTCTCGGCTTCCCGCACCGGCAGCACGCCGCGCCAGATGCCCGGCGGGCCGTAGCCCTTGACCTTGAACAGATTGAGCCACTCGTCGGGATCGAAGAAATAATTGCGCGTGCAGTAGCCTTTGCCGATGGTGCCGAAATCGAACGTGGTGCCGATCTTGATGAAACGCTCCGGCCAGGTGAAGCCCTCGAAGGCAATTTGCGCGGCGCGCCGCACCGTGCTGCTGCCGCCGTCGGTGCCGATCAGATACTTTGCGCGCAGCGTTTCGGTTTCGCCGGCGGCGTTGCTGACCGTCGCCGCGACGGCATCGGCGGTCTGCGTCAGGCCGAGGAATGTCGTCGAGAAGCGAATCTCGCCGATGCCGCTCGCCCGGATGTGCGGCAGCGCCGCGTGGACGAGCTTGTACTGCTCCCACTGCACCACATACGGATAGGGGACTTCGCCCTTGAGCAGGCCGATGTCGAACGCCGCGATCAAGTCGCCGGTCTCGCGCTCGCGGAACTGGAACAGCGGCGCGTCCATGCCGCCGGACGGCTCGTGCGAGAACATCTCCTTCTCGAGGCCGAGGTCGACCAGCATCGCGACGGTCGGCGGATGGATGGTGGCGGCGCGCTGATCCTCGGCGGCGTCGGGCAATTGCTCGATCAGCGTGACCGGAACGCCCTTCTTGGCCAGCGCCAGCGTCATCACGGCACCGACCGGGCCGCAGCCGGAAACGATCACGCGATTGTCAGTCTGCATCATCGTCCCGTCCCTTACACCTTCGACATATCGAAGGTCGAGGGATGGAATAGTTCCTCGATCATGGGCTTGCGCTCGATCAGGCCCTGCTCGAAGGCGTATTGCGCCAGCGCGTCGATCTCCGGCCGGTTTTCGTCGCTGCCGTAGCGCCAGAAATCCTCGCCCATGATGGCGGCCGTCTCGTTGGTCTCGGCCTCGAGCCAGGGCAATGTCACCATGAGCGCATTGACGTCGCGCAGATCGATCATCGCCAACGCCTTGGCCTCGCAGAACGCCTTGTAGACGCTGGTCGCGAGCCACGGATATTTTTCGCACAGCGAGCGGCGGATGCCGATCAGGTGCATGATCGGGAACAGTTTTGTTTTTTTGTAGTAGGCCTGCTCGGCGGCGCGGGTGTCGGGAAAAAGCCGCGCGATGTGCGGCTCGCGGTTGAGGAACGAAGACGGGGCGCGGGCGGTGAACAGCGCGTCGAGTTCGCTGTCGCGCAGCATACCGACCAGCGTCTTGTCGTCGCCGATCGGCCGCAGGTCGAGGCCGGGTATGGCCTTGAGCGGCGTGCGCTCATGGCGGCCGGCTTGTTCCTGGCCGCCGCTGCGCCAATGGATGTCCGACGGCTTGACGCCGTATTCGTGCTGCATGATGCCGCGCATCCAGACCACCGCGGTGATCTGGTATTCCGGCACGCCGATGCGCTTGCCGCGCAGATCCGCAGGCTTGCTGATGCCGGCGCCGTTGCGGATATAGATGCCGGAATGGCGGAAAATCCGCGACACGAAGGCGGGTACGCCGATGTAATGGGCATTGCCGGCGGCGACCGTGCGCAGATAGCTGGAAAACGACAGCTCGGAGACGTCGAATTCGGCAAACTTGAAGGCACGGTGAAAAATCTCCTCCGGATAGAGCGGCAGATAGGTGACGGCGCAGCCGTCGACGTTGACGCGTCCGTCCCGGATCGCGCGCGTCCGGTCGTAATTGCCGCAGGCGATCGTTATCGGCACGTCCACCATCGTTGTCCCTTTTCCGTCATCCTGAGGTGGCCGCGAAGCGGCCCTCGAAGGATGCGGCCCCAGCACCTCGGCCGTCGCCCTTCGAGGCTCGCTGAGTTTACCATCGGGCCGGCCACTTCGGGCCGGACCCGTTGGCTCGCACCTCAGGGTGACGGTGAACAGTGGGCGTTTCGTATAGTAGGTCTGCGGCAAGCTGTGAAGAAGCGCGGCTTTGGTCGGCTTGTTGTTCTTTCGCCCGCGCGATAATTTGCCGCCGAGGAGAACGACCATGATGTCAACCGTGATCGGCGGTGCCATGCTGCCGCATGCGCCGCAGTTCTTCACCATGCCGGACACCGAGGACGAGGCGCTGGTCGCCCATGTGCGCGAGGTGGCGGCCGATATCGGCAAGCGGCTGCGCGCGCTTGAGCCCGACCTCTGGATCATCTTTTCCAACGACCACGCCGAGCAGTTTTTTCACAACGCGGCGCCGCCGTTCACGGTCCATGTCGGCGGCGAGGCGAGCGGTGAATTCGCCGGGCGCAAATTTCACTGGACGATTCCGAGCGAGATCGGCTTCGAGCTCATTCGCCAGCTCTATCGCCAGAATTTCGATCCGGCCTTCACCTCGACGGCGAAGATCGATTATGCCATCGGCATTCCGCTCACTCATCTCGGCCACACTGGCCCGGTGCTGCCGATCTACGTCAACGCCTATCTGCCGCCGCAGCCCACCATGGAGCGCTGTTACGCGTTCGGCCAGGCGGTGGCGCGCACCGTCACCGCGCTCGGCCTCAGGACGGTGATTCTGTCGAGCGGCGGCATGTCGCATTTTCCCGGCACCGACCGCTATTCCAATCCGGAGCTCGCCTGGGACCGGCGCGTCCTGGAACAGCTCGCCGCCGGCAAGCTGAAATCGCTGATCGGCTTCGACGAGGGCGAGCTGGACGATACCGGCAATATCGAGCTGCGCTGCTGGGCCGCCGCCGCCGGCGCGCTCGGCGAGCGCAAGCCGGACGTGGTGTCGATGGACCCGAGCTGGCATCACAATTACGCCTCGCTCGGCTGGATCGGCGGCGACGGCGAGAAATCGCACCCGGCGCATTATCCCGCGATCAGGCCCGAACTGGTCGAGCTGACCTCGGCGCTGCACGGCCTCGCCCACGATCCGGACATGCGGGCGCAATACATGGCCGACGCCGCTTCGTTCGCCGACCGCTTCAACCTGCCGCCCGCGCAGCGCGAGGCGCTGATCAAGCTCGACATGCCGTCGATCGTGAAGATGGGCGCGCACCCGCTGGTGCCGTTCCTGGCGCAATTGCAGATGCAGCGGCTGCGGCCGCAGCGGTGACGGTGAAGCCGTTATTGCGAGCGACCCGCCTGCGCTCGTTCCGGGAGCCTCGGAGGACACGTTGACACTTGTACGGTCATGCCGTACAACGCGACATGCACATCCGAAGCTTCCGCCACAAGGGGCTTAGGCGCCTCTATGAAACGGGCTCCGGCCGCGGCATTCGAGCCGATCTCGTAGCAAAGGTAGAAGACATCCTCCACGCCATCGAGCAAGCACAACGCATCGAGCATGTGGGTCTGTTTCCCGGCTGGAAACTGCATCCGTTAAAGGGCGATAGGCGCGGCGAATGGAGCGTTTGGGTGAGCGGCAACTACCGGATCACTTTCCGCGTAGACGGCGAAAACGTGAAGGATATCGATTTCGAAGACTATCACGGGAAATAATCATGCCGATGAAAAATCCTCCTCATGTTGGCCGCATAATCTCGCACGGCATTTTTGCGCCGCTGGGACTTTCCATCAGCAAAGCGGCGGATGTGCTGGGCGTGCGGCGGGCGACATTGTCCGATCTCATAAACGGCAAGGCGGCCCTGACTGCGGAGATGGCGTTGCGGATTCACAAAGCATTCGGCCCCGACGTCGGCCACCTCCTGCGGATGCAAGCGGCCTACGAAGCTGCACAGATCAGCAAGCGTGCGCGGGCGATCAAGGTCAAACGTTACGCCGCCAAGGCGGCATGATCCGGCCGCCGCCCGCGCAGCGCGAGGCGCTGATCAAGCTCGACATGCCATCGATCGTGAAGATGGGCGCGCACCCGCTGGTGCCGTTCCTGGCGCAATTGCAGATGCAGCGGCTGCGGCCGGAGCGGTGAGTAAGCAAGTGTAGCCCGGATTGAGTGAAACGAAATCCGGGGTCGGCCCCGCCGCCTGCGCCGGATGTCGCCGCCGCTTAATCCGGGCTACGCTTGCCAATGCGGAGGTCGCCGCTCTGGCAATCGAGCGAAGCGACGGATGGACGGCCATGAGAAAAGTTTTCGTTATCGGCATCGGCGTCGGCAATCCCGATTATGTCACGGTCCAGGCGATCAACGCCCTCAACGAGGTCGACGTATTTTTTGTCATGGACAAGGGACGAGAGAAAGAAGACCTCGTTCGCCTGCGCAAAGAAATCTGCGAGCGGTATATTAAAGACAAATCCTACAGAACGATCGAGACGATAGACCCGCCGCGGGATCGCACGGCCTCATCCTACGAGCCGGCGGTGCGGGCCTGGCATGAACAAAGAGCGGGCATTTACGAACGACTGATCGGGCAAGAACTCGGCGAAAACGAGTGCGGCGCCTTTCTGGTCTGGGGCGACCCCTCGCTCTATGACGGCACTTTGCGGATCATCGACCGGATCATCGAACGAGGCACTGTCGCATTCGAGTACCAAGTCATTCCGGGTATCAGCGCGATCCAGGCCTTGGCGGCGAAACACAAGATTGCGCTCAACCGGATTGGGCGATCGATTCACATTACGACGGGCCGCAAGCTTGCCGAGGGGCTACCGAACAACATCGACGACGTGATCGTGATGCTCGACGCCGATTGCGCATTCAAGGCGATCGACAATACCGGCATCGACATTTATTGGGGCGCTTATATCGGCACCGAGGATGAGATTCTTGTTGCCGGAAGCCTGCGCGAACGCATGCACGACATCGCGCGCATGCGGGCGCAAGCCAAAGGCCGCAAAGGCTGGATCATGGATACCTACTTGTTGAGGAGGTCAAAGCAACAATGAAGCAACTCCCCGCGGGCGCCAAGCCTGACGATTCGCCGTCGACCCAACGGCGCGTTGTCTGCGAAGGCTGCAGGACCGAATTCCATTGTACCCGGAACGCTCGGGGTGACTGTTGGTGCGCAGCCGAATCCTATCGCCTGCCGACGCCGCTACCCGCTGAAATCGGATCCTTTACGGACTGTCTTTGTCCGTCGTGTCTGCGAAAGGTTGCGGAGCGTCTGATGGAAGCGCGGAGTGCGTAGCAACCATTAGATGGCGGTTGGTCGTTCGACCCAGGGCGTGCCACGCTCAACGACAGTGTTGGCGTAGATGAGGAGCTTTCTGGCGCAAGCGACGAGAGCCACCTTGTGGGGTTTTCCGGCTGCGATCAATCGACGATAGGTGATCTTGAGCTGGGGATTCCAGCGAGCGTAGCCCGGATGAGCGAAGCGATATCCGGGGGCTATCTGGCAGTCCAATCCCGCATGTCGCTACGCTCATGCGGGCTACTTCCCGCCACAATTTGAAAATGTTCGTGTTCTCCGCACCTTAGCGGAAAAAGTGCGAATCATGGCGGCGCTGTCACAATTTCCGCGCCCAGGCAGCAAACAAAGCGCAAAAGAAAATACTCGTCAGATCAAAGGCATGGCTCCGGCCGGCGGAATTTCTTGAATTCGCGCCGCGCGACGAACTAAAAAAGCTCGTCTCGCTCATCTTAAGGGACGTCAACCGGTGACGGCCGATTGATGGAGCGGGAGCGGTGCCCGGGATGGGGCTCGTAACCTCGTCCGCGGGCGGTTCGGAAACTCGCCCGGCCGGCCACGTCGCCGGTCTGCCAGGAGCTGGCTGCCCGGGGCGCGGATCGGTTGTCCGCGACCATGAAGCGCGGGACCGGACCGAGCCGAAGCCGCGAGGCTTTGGCAAGAGCCGCGGTAGAGCGCCGGAAGGCGAGCGCGTCTCCCAAAGGGGCGCGCGCCGCGATGAACGCAGATAAGCGGCAACGCTTGTTGGCGGGCCCGCGGTATCTACCCCCGCGTCTTTCGGCGCTCCGCCTCCCTTTTTTGTTGGGGAGGCAAAGCTTTCGTGCAGTGCCGTGGCAAAGCTCGGGCGCGAACAAAAAACGCGTCGCGAGAACGATGTCGCATGTCCGCCCGCAAGGGGAAGAGGGAGGCACGTTCCGGTGCACGGAGAAAACGTAAGACGCTTTTACTGCCCCACTTTTATTGCCCGAGAGGAAACACCATGCGCATGAGAACCTACCCGGGACGGCTGACGCGCGAGCAATGGCTGAAGCTTTCGATTTCGCAGCGTCGCCTCCTGGCGGCGCGCGCAGAATCCGATCTGCTCGGCCTGTGGCGCGCCTGCCGCAAAAAACCTTGCCGCCGCGCCCACACCTGTCACGGCGACGCGCGCTGCAAGTCACGGCCCTATGAGGCGGATTTCAAGAGTCCGAATTTTGGCCAGCCGGATTTCGAGTTCAGTTTTCGCTTCCCCGATCACTTGCGCATCCCATCGGCGATCCTCGACCACCTGCCGTTTGAACGGGCGCCGCCGACGCCGGAGGACATCTTGCAAGACTGCGCGGCGGAGGCGGGTGCCGATGCGGCTTTGGCTTTGCGCCTGGTTTTCCGTTTGGCGAGACGGCGCGCAACCCGCACGACGCCTCGTCAATAAAACGGGGAGGCTGTCCGGCAGCAGGCCGGGCGCGCATGCGCTGCCATCAGCGCTCATATGATGGGGAGCTGTCGTTGATTCGACCGCTGCGCGGGACTAAGGTTTCGCCAGCCGATTTGCCGTAAAATCAAGCCGTTCGGAGAAAAACAATGAAGAAGCTCGTTTTGGAAACGACGGCGCCGTTCCAGGGGCTGCCGGAACTCGTCGCCTATGATGAAGGCCTGTTCGCCAAGGAAGGGCTCGAGATCGAGTGGGCCGACCGCGAAATCGGGGTCGAGAAGAAGGTCGAGGTCCATGTCACCTCGCCCAAGGGTGTCGACCCGTTCGCCAGCCACGGCAAGCTGCTCGAGCAGGGCAAGGCCGACATGTACAACGCCTGCGAATGGGGCAATTACTGCCGCGTCCAGGACACCGGCCAGAACAGCCGCCAGCTCGGCCGCCGCGCCATCATCGTCTACTCGGCCATCGTGGTGCCGCCGGATTCGCCGGTCTACACGCCGCAGCAGCTTGCCAATCGCCTGATCGGCGTGCCGTTCTATTTCGGCACTCACTACATCGCGCTGCACATGCTCGAGGGCTTCGTGCCGCGCGAGATGATCAAGCTGTGCCGGGCGCCGAACGGCTCGCGCTATCGCTACGACGCCATGATGCGCGGCGAGGTCGAGGCCACCACGCTCACCGAGCCGCACATCACGCTCGCCGAGAAGAACGGCTGCCGCACCGTCTGCTCGTCGTTCTTCCACGGCACCGAGGTCGCCTCTCATCGCGTCGACGCCGAGACCTACGCGGCGTTCAACCGCGCGGTGCGCGAGGCGGTGCGCCGGATCAACGCCGACAAAAAGGCCTACATGCACTACTTCATCGACTATTACGCCAAGAAGGATCCGGAGATCGCCGCGCTCAAGGTCGAAGATTTGCGCGAAAGCCGGCTGGTGGTTTGCGATCCGGCGCCGATCCCGGTCGACGAATTGCGGCGCACCTACGATTGGCTCAAGAGCTGGGGCATGCTGGAAGAGACCGCCTCGCCGCTGCAGCTCGTCAACGCGCAGGTGCAACACTTCGCCCACCAGACCGCGGCGGAGTAAATCCGTTGTCCGCCTCATCCTGAGGTGCTCGGCGCGCAGCGCCGAGCCTCGAAGGACGAGGCGGCCCGGGCACGGCAGCATCCTTCGAGACGCCCGCTTCGCGGGCTCCTCAGGATGAGGCGCGCAGAGCGTGCCGAAACCGAGGGCTTTCTCATGCGCAACGGACACGCCGACGAGATCAACGAACTGGTAGAGCCCGGCCGCGTGCACCGGCGGGTTTACACCGATCCGGATCTGTTCGAGTTGGAAATGGAGCGCATTTTCGGCCGCGCTTGGCTCTATGTCGGCCATGCGAGCCAGGTGCCGCAGCCCGGCGATTACATCACCACCGATCTCGGCCGTCAGCCGGTGATCATGGTGCGGCACCGCGACGGCTCGATCCAGGTCCTGCTCAACCGCTGCACCCATCGCGGCGCCAAAGTGGTCAACGAGCGCAAGGGCCATGCCCAACGGCTGACCTGCTGCTATCACGGCTGGTCTTTCGATACCGACGGCACGCTTGCGACCGTCCCGGTGCCGGAAGGCTGCGGCGAAGGCTTTGACAAGGACGCGCTCGGCCTTGCCCGCGCGCCGCGCGTCGGGGAGTACCGCGGCTTCGTGTTCGCGAGCTTGGCCGAGAAGGGGCCGAGCTTCGAGGACCATATCGGGCCGATGAAGGGCAACGTCGACGATCTGGTCGACCGCGCGCCCGACGGCGAACTGGCGCTCGATGCCGGCATGCACCGTTACGTCTACAACGGCAACTGGAAGCTCCAGGTCGAGAACGTGCTCGATTCCTATCACGTGCCGTTCGGCCACGCCTCCACGGTCAATAAACAGGGCGTGCAGTTCGCGCGCCGCGAGGGCGACCAGAAGGGCGCCACCGTGGTCGAGGCGGAGAAGAAGCAGACCGCAGCGTCCTGGAAGGACCGCAAAAGTTTTACCGTCGGCAACGGCCACGGCTGGACCAGCAACACCACGCTCGACGACGGTAAGCGTTCGAGCCCGGCCTTCGACGACTACAAGCGCGTGCTGTCCGAAAAAGTCGGCGCCGAACGCGCTGCCGAAATTCTCACCCCGCGTCTGCACAATTCGCTGATCTATCCGAACATGTCGATTATGGGGCTGAACATCCACGTGCGGGTCATCAAGCCGGTCGCGGTCGATCGCACCGAGGTCAATATTTTTCCCATTCGCCTGGTCGGCGCGCCGGCGGCGATGAATTTTGGCAATATCCGGCTCCTCAACGTCACCCATTCGGCGGCCTCGTTCGTGCAGACCGACGATCTGGAATCGTTCGCACGCGCGCAGAAGGGGCTGGCGAGCCGGTTCACCGACTGGGTCGACATTTCGCGCGGGCTCGGCGCCGAGGAGCCCGACCGCGCCACCAACGCAACGCGCGGGCTCGCCACCCACGAGATGGTGGTGCGCGCCCAATACAAGGCCTGGGTCGGCTATATGGGCGAGGCGGCGTGATGGCGGTCGCGGCGCGGGAGTTGTTGGCCGCTTCGGGCCTCGACCGCGCGGCGTTCGAGGATTTTTTGATCCAGGAAGCCCGCCTGCTCGACGAACGGCGCTTCCGCGACTGGATGGCGCTGTTCGCCGACGACGGCACTTATTGGGTGCCGGCGACGCCCGAACAGAAAAGCCCGTTCGAGGAGGCGTCGCTGTTCTACGACGACCGCGATCTGATGAAGACGCGCATCGAGCGGCTCGAACATCCGCGCATTCACGTGCAGACGCCGCCGTCGCGCACCGCGCACATCGTCGGCAATCTCGTGGTCGAGGAGACCGACCAGGCCAAGGGCGAGTACGTGGTCGGCTCGACCTTCATCATGGTCGAATACCGCGACGACGCGCAGCGCCTGTTCGCCGGCCGCCAGCGCCATCGCCTGCGCCGCCACGGCGACACCTTCCGCATCGTGCAAAAGCGCGTCGACCTGATCAATTGCGACGGCGCGTTCGAAGCGATGGCGGTGCCGATCTAAACATTGTCATTCCGGGGCCGAGCGAAGCGAGGAGCCCGGAATCCATAACCACGATCGTTTCAGAAACGATCTCCTGACCGGGATTATGGATTCCGGCTAGCCGGGTGGCGACGCC
>JASHSE010000567.1 GCA_030036975.1 Xanthobacteraceae bacterium
AGAAAAAAGTCTACCAACGCCGGTTCAAAAATCGCCGTATCACTCAACTTTGATTCCGGGTACTAACAGCATTTTGCATGGGCGCGGCCCGATCACCACGAGAGCTGCCTGAATTCTTAGACGGGCAGCCGCTTGACCGCGCCGCCGCCAATCGTCAGTTTGCTTGAAAAAGGGTCCGGCAGGCGCAAAGGGCAGGCGATGGCAGGGGTCGAAACGGCGGAACGCAGCAGCGGCGACCGCAAGGCGGTCGAGGCTGTCATCGCCAAACTCGCGCAAATGTTCGGCAATCGGCTGGTGACCTCGCGCGCGGTGCGCGAGCAGCATGCCAATACGCTGACCTGGATCGACAACCAGCCGCCGGACGCGGTGGTGTTTCCCCAAAGCACAGAGGACGTGCAGAAGGCGGTGCGGCTGTGCGCCGCCGCGCGCGTGCCGGTGATCGCGTTCGGCACCGGCACCTCGCTGGAGGGCCAGGTCAACGCGCCGCGCGGCGGCGTGTCGCTCGATTTCCGCGACATGAACCGGATCCTCGCCGTGCACGCCGAAGACCTCGATTGCGTGATCGAGCCCGGCATCACCAGAAAACAGCTCAACGAGCATTTACACGATCAGGGCGTGTTCTTCCCGATCGATCCGGGTGCCGACGCCTCGCTCGGCGGCATGGCGGCGACGCGTTGCTCCGGCACTAACGCGGTGCGCTACGGCACCATGAAGGACAATGTGCTGGCGCTCAAAGTCGTGCTCGCCAACGGCGAGGTGATGACCACGGCGCGGCGCGCGAAAAAATCTTCGGCCGGTTACGACCTCACTCGGCTCCTGGTCGGCTCGGAAGGCACGCTCGGCATCATCACCGAACTGACGCTGCGGCTCTCCGGCATTCCGGAGGCGATCTCCGGCGGCATGTGCCCGTTTCCGTCGGTCGAGGCCTGCTGCCGCGCCACTATCCTCACCATCCAGTCCGGCATTCCGGTGGCGCGCATCGAGCTGCTCGACGCGCTGCAGGTGCGCGCCGTCAATCTCTATTCCAAGCTCGCGCTGCCGGAAACGCCGATGCTGTTCGTCGAATTTCACGGCACGGTGGCGGGCGTGGCCGAGCAGTCGGAGCGCTTCGCCGAGATCGCGCGCGAGTTCGGCGGCGGGTCGTTCGAATGGGCGACGCGGCCGGAGGATCGCACCCGCTTGTGGGAGGCGCGCCACCACGCCGCGCTGTCGTCCAAGGCGCTGCGCCCCGGCGCCCACATCGTCGCCACCGACGTGTGCGTGCCGATCTCGCGACTGGCCGAATGCGTGGTCGAAACGCAGCGCGACATTACCGAAAGCCGGCTGCTGGCGCCGATCGTCGGCCACGTCGGCGACGGTAATTTCCACCTTACGCTCCTGGTCGACATGGCCGACGCCGACGAGGTGGCGCGCGCCAAAAATTTGCTGGAACGGCTGGTCGAGCGCGCGCTCGCCATGGACGGCACCTGCACCGGCGAGCACGGCGTCGGCCAGGGCAAGATGAAGTATCTGGAAGCCGAGCACGGCGAGCCGGCGCTCGCCGCCATGCGGGCGGTCAAGCGCGCCCTCGATCCGCTCGACATTCTCAACCCGGGCAAGATCGTCGCGCTCGGCTGAGGCCAGCGGACTGATGAATTTCGGCTTCTCCGGTGTGGCGGCGAATGAAGCGCGGACATTGCAACTGGCGCGATATGCCAATGACCGATATGAGCCGTGTCTAAACTGCCTGCGCCATCGGCCGCCGGAATTCTGCGCTACGGCGCGCCTCTATCGGCGGCTGCCGGGTTATCCACAGACCCGGCTGCGTCATGTTGGAATTTGGCTTTGGCGAATCTAGATTTGCGTCAGTGCTTTCGCGACGCACTCGCATGGCGTAGGGTTCGAGTTGGGTTCTATGAGTAGTCGGCGAGTCAGACGTCGCGTTGCAGCTGTGGCCGAAACGGTCATGGCGTTTGCCACCAAGGCGACACGTTCGGTTGCACCCCACAAAATCCTGATTTTGGCAGCGCTCGCGGCTTTGCTCCCGGTCGCAGCGGTCCCGACATTATTATATCGAGCCGATAGGACGTCGGTGGCGGCGAACAGCACGTTGAAATGCTACGACAGCGTCGGAAACTACGAGCCGTGCGCGGCGCGAGCGAGGGCGTCCGCAGCACGGCTTGACGGCCGAACAACGGGGTCCGATCAGCCGCCAAGTTGGATAACAACCGCGCTTTATCAAGAAGCCAATTGGCCGGCAAACGCAGTCGATCAACCAGCGAATTGGACGACGGGTGTGCCAGCCGCACGGCACGCCAGCGCGCCACGAAAACGCAGGGCATTGGCCGGCTGCCGGCGACATTTGATACCATGCTTCTTCTCCGCCTTGCGCAAGGGGGTTACGCATATTGCGTCTGCTGCCGCGAACCTGGGGCAGGCTCGACCGGCCAGGGAACACCTTTAGCTGCGCGAGTCCCTTACGTTCTGCAGAGTGAGCGACCGCCTGATCTGCACATTTCGTTTTTGTTCGGCGAAGCTGTGACCGGCGTTGCTCAAACAAGCGGGCCGGGCCCGGTCAGTCGCTGTTTCTTGCACGCCATGATGCTCGCGGACGACTGCGCCAGGTAATAGGCGATGGTCTCGATTCTGATCTTGACCGAGCCGGCGGGCTTGGTCGAATCCAGATCCTGGAGCGAAAAGAACAGCGTGCCGGAATCCTCGACGATCCGCTGCACCGGCGTGAAGGTCGGCTGGTCCATGCCGCATTCGTAGCTCACGAAGCGCACCACGCACGTCACCCAGGGCAGGCGCGCGCCGACCTTGGCGCCCCAAAGGATTTCGTTGGTATTGCCGCTGTAGGACGACGGCCACACGTCGCGAATATCGAACGGCGACTCGATCAGACCGCTCCTGATATCGGCGCCGAACAGCCAGTCCAGCAGATCCGCATCGGTCGGCAGGTATTGGCCCCACAGGATCGGATAGCCGTAGGCCTGCAGATCGGCTTCGATCTCGTGCCCGATGCCGGGGTCCATGTGGTAGGGGCGCGCCAGGATCAGGATGCACGGCCGGTCGTTGCGCGCGCACCATTGCAGGATGTCGCGGCCCTTGCCTCGGACAGTGCTGTTGAATGCCTCGAGCGCGGCGTAGCCTGCCGCAACCGCGCGGCGCACTTCCGTCATCGTCAAGTCGGGGATGATATTCTTGAGCGTTGCGTACAGCTGTTTGGCGACCAATGGCGGCTCGGCCAGGCAGACCAACGGCGCAACGTATTTGATGCCCTGTGCGGCAAAGACGTCCTGCTCCTTCAGGAAGCCGGCTTTGATATTCTCCGGCGCGGCCATGACCCGCGGACAAGACAGTGAATTGGCGACGTGGCCGTTCAGGAACGACGGCAGCGAACGAATCATCGGCGACAGCAAAACGTCGATCTTGCGTTTCTGGCCGAAGATCAATTCGCCGTAATGTCCCGAGATGCACTTCACCGGATAACAGCAATCGACGGTGCCGCGCCCGCGCCCGTACGCGCGTCCCTGATCCTCCGTCGTCTCGCTGGAGAACACGATGTGATGCGGGGCGATGCCGAGCGACGTCAGCAAGCTCACCCAGAACTGGTGGGTGGACCAGATGTTGAGAACGCGCGGAATGCCGACGCGCAGCTCGCCGCGCGGCTTAGCCGCGGGCGCGATGGAAGGCGGTGGTGCGAACCAGTTCCGCCACGTTTGGATAAGCACGTTTGGCTTCGTCGATGCGGGCTTTCACGGTCCGCATTTCGTCGACGTCCTCCATGAGCCCCTTCGGACAGGAATTGCCGCTGATGACACGTTGCCAGCCGGCGGGGAGGGGAATTTTGCTCCATGGCCGCCCCGCTGCGCCGGGCAATTGCACGTCGATGAACGTGCGCTTGCAGTTGCAGCTGCACCAATGGCAGACCGTATGATCGTTGGTCGTGGTCCGGTAGGTGAGGGCTGCGACGGCGGCGAAGCCGCGAAATCGGCTGCGGCCGCTGCCGGCCGCGGCGTCGGCAGCGCATAGCGCAGCGCCGATTGCGCCCGCCTCGCCCGAATAGGGGTGGATCACGATCTCCGCGTCCGGCACCTTGCCGGTGATGAAATCGACCTGGGCCTTGACCACTGCCGCATTGCGGTGGGTGCCGCCCTGCAGCACGAATTTCCGCCCGACCGCGCGCAGGTTCTGCAGCTGGCAGGCATAGACCCACACATTGAGCGGCAAGACAGCGGCCAGCGACGCCATGATCTCGTCGGCCGACCAGCCCTTGCGCTGCTGATTGACGATGTCGGATTGCAGGAAAACGCCGCAGCCCATGGCAAGCTGCGGCAACGACTTGGCGCGAAACGCGTGGTCGGCGTAATCCTCCAGCGGCACGCCGTAGCGCTCGGCCACGCCCTGCAGAAAAGCGCCGTTGCCGGACGAACATTGCGAGTTGAGCCGGAAGTCGGCCACCGTGCCGTTGCGCAGGATCATGACTTTAACGTCGCAGCCGCCGACGTCGCAGATCACGTCGGCGTCCGGGAAAAAGTGCAGCGCAGCCCGCGCGTGCGCGACCGTCTCGACCACGCTGACATCGGCGCCGAGAATATCGTTCAACAGGTCCTTGCCGTAGCCGGTGAGCGCGAGCCCGCCAATCGTCTGGAAACCGGCTTGGCGGATCTGCCGGAACAGATCCTTGGCGTCCTCGATCGGATTGCCGCGGGAGAGCGCGTAGCAGGTCAACAGCAGCGTCTTGTCGGCCGCCAGTACGACGGCCTTGGCGGTGGTGCTGCCGAAGTCGCAGCCGACCAGCACCGGCGTTGCGCGATCGCTCGCATGCGGCGCCGATTGCTCCGGGGCCGCGTCGATCGCAGGTCGCGCGACTGAATATTTGCGCAGGAAAGCTTCGCGTTCGGCGTCTGTTGACACCAAACCTTTGCCGCCCTGCCTGGCCTTCTCTTCGTGTTGCCCGTGCTCGATCCACCGCCGCAGTCCGCTCGTGCCGGAATAATAAGGGGCCGATCCGCCGTCGTGCCGGGCGATCTCGATGCAGCCGAGGCTCGCGTAATACAAGGCTTCAGCCGGGACCTGGATCAACGCGCCGGCATCTTGGCCGGACGTGATCCGCCGCTCCGCCCATAGCGCCGCGAGATTGCGGCGCCACGCCTGCTGCAGACCCTTGAAGAACAGGTTTGGCCCGCCGAGCAACAGCACTTGCGGCATCGGCGTGTTGCCCTTGGTCAGCGTCGCGAGATTCTGGTGCACGACGGCTTCGAACAGGCT
>JASHSE010000568.1 GCA_030036975.1 Xanthobacteraceae bacterium
TGGCCCTGGTCGGCACGCGATGGCGACAGGATGCCGACCGGCCTGATCTTGGTCACCGCGCCGCTTTCGATGGCGCGCAGCAAAACCTCGGCGTCGGCGGCGCGGCCGGCGATCAGGGTCGGCGTTGCCGCCCGTTGCTCCGCGTGGTGCTGGGTGCGGGCATGCCGAAACAACCGATAGGCGATGCGCGGGCCGCCGAGAAAGAACATCTGCAGCACCCAGTACAGCGCGATGGTGATCTTGCCGAAGAAAAACGTGCCGTAGAAATTCGGCGCGACCAGAATGTAGTCGAGCACCAAAAGCGACAGTGCCAATACCGTCACCGCGCGGAAGATGTTCCAGAGGTCCGGCAGCGATGCGAAGCGCCACTTGGCGACGTAGAGGTTGAAAACCCAATAGACCACGCCGGCATAGACCAGATAGCCGGGCAGTATGATCAAAAGCCCATGGAACCGCGCGGCAAGTCCGATATCCTCGAAGCGAAAATAGAACGCTGCGAGAATGGCCGCCGCGGTGGCGGCGAGGTCATGGGCGACGATCAGAAGCCGGCGCGGATTACGGAAGAAACCCCTCATGGCGCTACCATAGACCGGCTCGGACGATAAAAAAACGACAGATCGCGCCAGCAATACACCAGCGCAATGTGGCGAGTCGGGTATAAGCTATTGACATTGCGAGGATTTGCAGACCGCGGCGGCAGCGGGCGGCCGGCCATGGCGATTTGCGCCGGCACAGCGCCGACGCTAAGCACGCACGCGCTGCGGCAGCGGACGCTTGGCCGGGGAATCAGCGCGGCAATGCGGCAGTGAACGGGGCAGTGACAGCAATGTGGGCGATGCGCGGGCTGGCGATCGCGGCTTTGTCCGCGCTTTTCTGCGTCGGCCTGATCGTGCTGTTGCACCCCGTGCTGCAGCGCTATGCATTGGCGAAGCCGAATGCGCGTTCGTCGCACCGCGTACCGACGCCGCAAGGCGGCGGCATCGCGGTGATTGCCGCAACTCTGGCCGCGAGCGGCTTCGGCGTTGTCCTTTTCGCTGCACCGTTCACGGCGTCACTCGGGACCGCGTTCGCTGCGGCGGTCGTCATGGCCGGCATCGGCGTCGCCGATGATGTCCGGCCGCTGGCGGTCGCGCCGCGGCTGTTGTTGCAAGCGCTGGCGGTCGCCGCCGTGATCTATGCGCTGCCCAACGCGTTGCGCGTCGTGTCGGTGCTGCCGCTCTCCATCGAGCGCGCCCTGTTGTTTGTCGGCGGCTTGTGGTTCGTCAATCTCGTCAACTTCATGGACGGCATCGATTGGATGACCGTCGTCGAAGTGATCCCGGTCGCGGGCGCGCTGGTGGCACTCGGCAGCCTCGGCGCGCTATCGCTGGAGGCGATCGTGGTAGCGCTCGCGCTCGGCGGCGCCATGCTCGGCTTTGCCTATTTCAACCGGCCGGCGGCAAAACTCTTCCTCGGCGACGTCGGCAGCCTGCCGATCGGGCTTTTGCTCGGCTGGCTCCTGGTGCTGCTTGCCGGCGCCGGACACTTGCCGGCGGCACTGCTGTTGCCGCTGTACTATCTGGCCGACGCCACGCTGACGCTGTTGCGGCGGCTGTCGCGTGGCGAGCGCATCTGGCAGGCGCACCGCACGCACTATTATCAGCGCGCCACCGACCGCGGCTTTACGGTCAGCGAAATCGTCAGCCGCGTTTTTGGCGTCAATGTCGTGCTGGCAGCGCTGGCGCTGATCACCGTACTTACCGACAGCCGGCTCATCGACGACGCCGCTCTCGCCTGCGGCGCCGCTTTGGTCGGCGCGCTGCTGTATAGTTTTACGCGGAAGCGGCGGTGACTGAGGCGACCTTCTTGGTCTTGCCGTCGAGATAGGCCCGCACCAGCTCCGCCGTGAGCACCACGCTCGGATCGTATTCGGGTGCGTCCTCGATCTGCACCAGGTCGTTGAGCCCGGAGTTTTTGTAGATGCGGTTGGTGCAGGAAATCAGCCGCGCCGGCCGCGCCGGATCGCCGTTGAAGTGCTGGTGGATGGTGCAGGGCGGCACATAGATCACGTCGCCGGCTTCCCATTCGTAGCGCCTGATCTCGCCCTGCGGCTTCCACGAATAGGTGTCGGTGATCTCGACGTCGCAATCCTGATGCAGGTCATAGCCGTAGCCCTCGACCACGTAGAGGCATTCTTCGGCCAAGTGGCGATGCTTTCCCGAGCGGCTGCCGGGCGGGATCACCTGCATGTAGGCGTCGACCGTCTCCATGCGGGTGTTCATCTGCTCGTTCATCAGATGCTTGAGCAGGCCCTGGCGTGCCATTTCCCACGGCATGTCCTCGGGATGCACGATCTTCTTGCGCAGCGCCAGGCGTGCCGGCCGGGTCGTCGCGTCGTCGAGCAAGTCCTGATAAAGCTTTTTGTTGGCCGCGCCGGCGAGCCAGGCGCGCGATTCGTCCCAAGCCATCTGTTCTAGACCTCTTCGTCGACTTTCTCGGACGGATGATTGAAATCCTCGTCATAATCGCGCGGCACGAAATTGCCCTGCGTCGGCGATGGCGTCTTCGGCCGCCTGATGACGGTATGCTGGAACAGCATGTTCATGAACAAATACATCGGCTTGGTCTTGATGACGAGCGCACGCGCCGGCTCGGTGGCGCTGGCGTTGGCGTGCTGGTGCACGCAATTGTTATGGACGATGGCGACGTCGCCGGCTTTCCAGTCGTAGCGCACGCCGTCGTGAATCTCGTAGCCGGCGCCGTCGAGGATGTAGAAGGCGGCCTCGTTGACATGACCGTGCTTCTGGGTGGTGCCGCCCGGCGCATATTCCTCGAGATGGATGTGCAAGGTCTGGCACAGCCCGTCCTCCGGCTCGACGTAATGGCGGGAAAAATGCTGCGGACCGCCGTCGAGCTTGGTCTGCTTGCCCTTGATGACGCGCGGCATCGAGCGCAGGCGCCTGAGCTCGTCGGCGAGGCTGTAGGCGCCGGTGATCGGGCGAACGAAAACGCGCTCCTTGTCCGGATCGTGCTGTTTCTTGCCCATCTGTGCTCCTGTCGGCTTTGCCGTGCGCGCGCTCAGCGGTCCTGAAAAGTCATAAAGTCATAATGTCGTGATAGTATTTAGCCCATTTCTGGCCTTGATCGAGGGCCTTTGGCCGGATCGAGGAAGATCGGCTGGATGCCGGCCGGCAACGCGTCGTCGGGGCTCACCGACACCTTGGTGCTCGCCGGCGCAAAATGCCGCTTGGCGAGAATCGCCTGGGCGTCGGTCAGCATGAAGTCGAGGTACAGCATGGCAGCATGGGGATGCGGCGCGCGGCTGGCGACGCCGACGCCCTCGAAGCGCGCCACCACGGGGGAAATCGCCACCCAGTCGATCGGCGCGCCGCGCGATTTGAGCTGCGCCACCTTGTAGAGATACGTCGAGATCGCCAGCGGCACCTCGCCGGAGATGACCAGATTGACCAACAGCGTATGACCCTTGCGGGCCGAAATGCCGTTGGTCGCAACGATCTTGCGGAACAACGCAAGACCGCGATCCCCACCGAGCGTAGTGATCAGCGTACCGAACCAATCGCGGCTTTCCACCTCGATGCCGAGCTTGCCTTTCCATTTCGGCTGCGTGAGGTCGTCGTAGCTTTTCGGCAGATCGGCCCTGTTGACGACGTCGGTGTTGTAGGCGACGACGAAGACGTTGTAGCGCGTACCGACCCATTCGTGATGCGGGCGGATCGCCTCGGGCTTGAGATCCGCAAACGCGGGCGAGCTGACTTGCTGCAATAATTGCTCGCGCTGCAGGGATTCCATCGTGGTGGCGCCGGTCTCGATGGCATCGACGTCGAAGCGGCCGCCGCGCGCTTCGACCACGGCACGCTGCAGGATGTTCTCGGCGCTGCCGCGCCAAACGTTGACGCGGACGCCGTATTTGCTCTGGAACGCCGCGGTCAGCGCGGCGAGATCGTCCGCCGTCTCGGATGTATAGATGTTGACGACGCCCTCTTTCTTGGCGCCGGCGAGGATGCGGGCGCTCCTATCGGCGCCGCTGTAATTGGCGATTGCGGCGAGTTCGGAATTCGCCGGCTGCGCGTTCGCCGGCGGCACAGAGGACCCATCGAGGCAGCAGAGGAGCCCGACTGCAAAACCAACGCAGCCGTATAAATAGCGCGCAATCATCGGCGCTCCTTGCAATGAAAATTCAAATCACCTTTTCAACGCGGCTCCGCCGGCCGCGGTTCTGTACTCCCTGCCCCGTCAGAGTTCCAGCGTGGCGGTGACCGGCACGTGATCCGATGGACGCGCCCAGCCGCGCGAATCTTTCGAAACTCTGATCGCCGAGACGCGGTCGGCAAGCGCGGCGGAGGTCCAGATATGGTCGAGCCGGCGGCCTTTGTCGGCCGCGGCCCAATCCGGCGAACGGTAGCTCCACCAGGTGAAGAGTTTTGCCGGCTCCGGCACGAAGCCGCGCACGGCATCGACCCAGCCGCCGGCCTTTTGCACGGCGACGAGCTTTTCGCATTCGATCGGCGTGTGCGACACGACGCGAAGCAGCTGCTTGTGGCTCCAGACGTCGCATTCGAGCGGCGCGACGTTGAGATCGCCGACGATGATGCCGCGCCCGGCCCCGGCCGCCTGCAGCGTGCCGCTGCCGCACATCTCGTCGAGGAACGCGAGCTTGTGGGCGAATTTCGGATTGATGTCCGGGTCGGGCTCATCGCCGCCGGCCGGCACGTAGAAATTATGCAGCGCGACCTGATCGCGCAGGCCGGCGCGCTCGCCGAGCACGATCGACAGATGGCGGCAATCGCTCTTGCCGCAGTACGTCGCAACCGATGTCGATTCGAACGGCAGGCGCGAGGCCACGACGACGCCGTGATAGCCCTTCTGGCCATTGAGCGCGACGTGATCGTAGCCCAGCCGCTTGAAGCGCTTGAGCGGAAACCGGTCGTCCGGGCACTTGGTCTCTTGGAGGCAGAGCACGTCGGGCCGCACTGCCTTGACGAATCTGGCGACCAGATCGATGCGCAGCCGCACCGAATTGATGTTCCAGGTTGTCAGGGTGAGCCGCATTCAGGGATCAGTAATCAGCAGTCAGTAATCAGACGTCAGAATATATTCATCGACGATCAGGTGCGCCACCCTCCGATTCCGTTTCTCAGTTCTGATTACTGACTACTGATTACTGAAACTTCCTGGATTGCGCTGATAATTGATGACGAACAGATTCGGATCTGGCTTTTGGGTCGAATCGAGATTGTAGACGGCGACCGTGGTGTCGAGTCCCTGCGGATCGGTGACGGTCCATTGCTTGAGCGTTGCGGTTTTGGCGTCGAACATGATCATCAGCCGCGTGGTGCCGACCATCACCTGCTTTTCTTCGATCACTACGGTGATGAATTTGTCATCGGCGGAAACGCTGACGACGTTGGTGTCGCGAAGCAGATCGATGTGATCGGCCAACAGATAGCGCAGCGGCGTTTGCGACAGCGGCCACAGCTGCTGGGTAGCGAGATTGCGGTCGCGCACGACGACCGAGGAGCCGTCGGCGATCACGTCGATCGGGCTCGGCGGATTATACTCGAAGCGCACCTTGCCGGGTTTCTGGATATAGAAGGTGCCTTCGGTGCGGTCACCGTCCGGCCCGATCTGCACGAAATTGCCGACCATGGTCTGGAAATTGGAGAGATAAACGCTGACGCGGTCGAGCAGCGCCCGCTGCTTGGGGTCGAAGGCGGTCTCCTGCCCGCTCGGCGCTTTATTGTGGCCGAACGGCAGCGCGGGCAGCGAGAACGGGAAAAAGCCCTTGCTCTCGCCCGCGGCAGGCGTGACTTCGCCTGACGCCGGAGCCGTGAAATCGGGCGACGCCGCGGGCGCTGCCGCTGCATCGCCCTTGGCCTGCGGCGCCGGTGTCGGCAGCGGTACGTTTTCGGCGAACGCCGAGCGGCCCGCCAAAAACGCGCCGCAAACCACAGCCATGACAACAAACGCCGCGCTTCGACCGGCCATGTCCCTCTCCCGCTTGTGCGCCCCGCGGCGAACCGATCCGCTAGCCGCGCGTTATGGCGAATTCGCGGCTATGCCCGTCCTTAAAGAGCAACGCGCCGAATCTCAATAGTCCTCGTCGTCGCTGCTAGTCCTCGTCGTCGTTACCGCCGCCCTCGACAAGGATTTCGCGTTTGCCGGCATGATTGGGCTGACCGACCACACCTTCGTGCTCCATGCGCTCCATCAGCGAGGCAGCGCGGTTGTAGCCGATCTGCAGCCGGCGCTGGATGTAGCTGGTCGAGGCCTTGCGGTCGCGCACCACGATCTGCACCGCCTGTTGATAGAGGTCGGCGCCTTCGGCCTCGGACGCCATGCCCATGGCGGTGCCGTCGAACACCGCGGCATCGTCGCCGTCCTGCGGCTCCTCGGCGGTGACGGCCTCGAGATATTGCGGCACGCCCTGCGCCTTTAAGTGCCGCACCACCTTCTCGACTTCCTCGTCGGAGACGAACGGCCCGTGCACGCGGCTGATGCGGCCGCCGCCGGCCATGTAGAGCATGTCGCCCTGGCCGAGCAGCTGTTCGGCGCCCTGCTCACCCAAGATCGTGCGGCTGTCGATCTTCGAGGTGACCTGGAAGGAGATGCGGGTCGGGAAATTGGCCTTGATGGTGCCGGTGATGACGTCGACCGACGGCCGCTGCGTCGCCAGAATCACGTGCAGTCCCGCGGCGCGCGCCATCTGCGCCAGCCGCTGCACCGCGCCTTCGATGTCCTTGCCGGCGACCATCATCAGGTCGGCCATCTCGTCGACGATCACGACGATGTAGGGCAGCGGCTCGAGATCGAGCTCTTCATTCTCGTAGATCGCTTCGCCGGTGTCGCGGTCGTAGCCGGTATGGACGGTGCGGCTGAGCTTTTCGCCTTTGCCTTTCGCCTCGGCGACGCGCGCGTTGTAGCCGTCGATATTGCGCACGCCGAGCTTCGACATTTTCTTGTAGCGCTGCTCCATCTCGCGCACCGCCCATTTGAGCGCCACCACCGCCTTTTTCGGATCGGTGACCACGGGCGTGAGCAGGTGCGGAATGCCGTCATAGACGGAGAGTTCGAGCATTTTCGGATCGACCATGATCAGCCGGCATTGGTCCGGATGCAGCCGATAAACGAGGCTCAGGATCATGGTGTTGATGGCGACCGATTTGCCGGAGCCGGTGGTGCCGGCGATGAGCAGATGCGGCATGCGCGCCAGATCGACCAGCACGGTTTCGCCGCCGATCGCCTTGCCGAGGCAAAGCGGCAAACGCGCCTCGCTGGTCGTGTAGTCCCGCGAGGCGAGCAATTCGCGCAGATAGACCTTTTCGCGGGTCGGATTCGGCAATTCGATGCCGATGGCGTTGCGGCCCGAGACCACCGCGACGCGCGCCGACAGGGCGCTCATGGAACGGGCGATGTCGTCGGCAAGGCTGATGACGCGCGACGATTTGATGCCGGGCGCAGGCTCGAGCTCGTACAACGTGACCACCGGGCCGGGCCGCGCGTTGATGATCTCGCCGCGCACGCCGAAATCGGCCAGTACGCCTTCGAGCGCGGTGCCGTTTTCGCGAATGAGTTCAGCGCTCAAAGTGGTGCGTTCGCCCGGCCGCGGCGCCGCCAAGAGATTGATGGACGGCGTGACGTAGCCATCGGCGGCGCGGCGCAGCGGCTTGGGCGCGGTACGCGGCTTGCGCGCGCTTTGCGGCGGCGCTTCAGCCTCGTCTTCTTCGTCGTTTTCAGTTTTGGCGTACCCCTCCGCGGGCTTGCCAAACTGCGGTTCGATGCGCCGCTGCGGCATGACAAATTCGCCCCGGCGGCTACGCAGCGCCGACGCGCCGCCTCGGAACAGGCGCGCGATGCGCGAGCGGAAGCTCAAAAACGCGTGCGCCAACAGGCCGAGCGAAATCCAGCCGCGATCCTCGTCGCTCTTGGCTTCTTCCTCTTGCTCCTCCTCGTCTTCGAACTCTTCTTCCTCGACGTTGCGCCAAACGATGCCCGCTGCGATGGCGAAGGCGGCCAACGCGGCCATGCCCAGCACGATCGATTCGGCGAGCCGGTAGGGTTGCGGCACCGGCGCGTGGAACAGCGCCGTCGGCAGGCGCAGCAACGCGTCGCCAACAACGCCGCCGAGCCCGGACGGCAGCGGCCAATGCGGACTGCGCGGCAGCGACGACGCGAACGCGGCAGCCACGATGGCGCCAATCAGCCACAGCACGACGCGCAGCCGCTCGCGGCTGAGCGGCCGGTGGCCGAGCAGCCGATAGCCCCACACTGCGACCGGCAGCAACAGCGCCAGCGAGCCAAGACCGAGCAGCTGCATCAACAGGTCGGCCGCGATCGCGCCGGGCCGGCCGAGCAGATTGTGCACGGCGGAATCGGTGGCGTGGCTCAGCGAGGGGTCCCGCACCGACCAGGTGGCCAGCGCCAGCCCCAGGATCATCGCCAGACTGATGAGCGCGATGCCGCCAAGCTCGCGCAGCCGGCGCGCCAGCGCGGCGCCGAGCTGCCCGGACAAGAGCGCCATTCCGTCGAGGCTGCGGTCGATCAGCGACATCCACCAAGCCTCATCCGAAATGATTGATTCGTCATTCCGGGGCCGAGCGAAGCGAGGAGCCCGGAATCCATAACCCCGGCGCAGGGCTTATGGATTCCGGACTCGCCGCTTCGCGGCGATCCGGAATGACGAGCAAGGCGATCATCCGGCTTCCGTCTCATCCGAAAACCTCGACCAGGCGATGCAGCGCTTCGGCGGCGATCTCTTTGTTCTGCACCATGGCGATACGAATGTAGTTTTCGCCAGGATTGCTGCCGTCGGCCTGCTCGCGCGCCAGATAGCGGCCGGGCACGACGCGCAGGCCCGCTTCGCGCCACAACGCGACCGTCGCCGCCTCGCTGCCGCCCTGCGCCGCAACGTCGAGCCAGAGAAAGAACCCGCCGGCCGGGCGGCGATAGCCGTAGCGGTCGCCGACGATCTGGTCGGCGAGATTGAATTTTTCCCGGTACAGGCGCCTGTTGTCTTCGACATGGCGCTCATCGCCATAGGCGGCGACGGCGACGTGTTGCAGCGGCATCGGCACCTGCGGCGCGGCGACGTTGCGCAATTCGAGGTAGGCTTGCAGAAATTTGCGATCGCCGGCGGCAAAGCCGACCCGCAAGCCAGGCAGGCTCGAGCGCTTCGACAGCGAGTGAAACACCACGACGTTGGCAAAGTCCGGCCCGGCGGCTTCGAGCATGCCGGGCGGCACGCGCTCACTGTAGATCTCGCAATAGCACTCGTCGGAGAACACCAAAAAGCCGAAGCGCCGCGCCAAAGCGGTGAGCCGGTTCAGATAATCGCGGTCGGCGACCGCGCCCTGCGGATTGGCCGGCGAGGCGAGATAGACCGCGGCCGTGCGGGCGAGCAATTCGTCGCTGAGCGCGTCGAGGTCCGGCAAAAACCCGGTGGCTCGGGTCGCCGGCAGATAGACCGGCTCGCAATCGGCGGCGACCGCACCGGCCGCATACGCCGCATAAAACGGATTCGGAATGAGCACCGCCGGACGGCCGGCGCGCGGGCCGACCCAGTTCTTGGCGGCAAGGGCGGCGAAAAACAGCCCTTCGCGCGTGCCATTGAGCACCAGCACCTCGGACGCCGGATCGACGGGGCGGGGAAGCACGTAGCGGCGGTCGAGCCACTTGCCGACCGCTTGGGCGAACTCGTCCAAACCCTTGTTCATCGGATAGCGGCCGAATTCGGCAAGATGCGCCGCGATGATCGAGCCGACGAAGGGCGGAATCGGATGCTGCGGCTCCCCGACCGCGAGGCTGATCGCCGGCTTGCCCGGCGCGATGCCGTCGAGCAATTCGCGCAGCCGTACGAACGGCGAGCGCCCGTTTTGCACGCGAGCAGGCGGAGGGGGAGATTGGCGGGTCATCCTATACATCACGCACAGCGGGGCCGCCCGCCGGATCACCGATCCGGCAGCATAGGAGCGGCGAGGTTAAGGCGTGATTAAGGTTTACGGCGCGTGCCACTCGTCCAACTTGTTCATTATCCTAGGTTTTTTGTTCCGTTAATTTCCCGGCTTTACCGCCTTCGTCGCCAAGGGGGGAGGCCTCTTTCGGGCCTCCCAATTTGGCCCATTGCTGCCCGCAGGGAAGCCGCTGTGATCTAAGAGTTGGACGTGGCACGACGGCGCAACCCGGGCCTCAGCTACCTCGTGCGCGAAGGCGCGCACAGCCCCCATGAAGTGCTAGCCCGCGACGCTTACGTCCGGCGCGGCCACCGGAAAAGGCCCACAAAACCCTCGGCGATCGCGACCCGCATAGGTCTATCGAGAATGCGCCGATGCATTCTTCCTCGAAATGCCAGCGACTTCGGCCCGCTCGAATTCGTACCACACCGCGTGAGCCAAAGTCATCGGCCAAAGAGTTTAGGTGCCGTCCACATGGTCCTACATCCAGCCAGCAGCGGCAAATCGACGTGCGCCAGCGACCGATGGAAGAAACTTGCAAAAATTGAGACGCACAATCTTGTATTGCGCCCGATTCGAGTTGTATTATGATCGTCCTGAAATAGCTTCTCGGACCCAAACGAGTGCAGCATCTAGGGGGGACATCACGCGCGCTCTGCGAAGGAAATTAAATTGCGCGATGGCGCTCTCTCTAACATGCAGTGTTGCCGCAGGTCCGACATTTGCTGCCGATTGTGGATTCTTATCGGGTTTTACCCTGAAGGATCGAGAGCTCTACTATCAGACTCCCGGCACATCCCGTTGGGCGAAAATGGACGCCTTTGGGACCGATTTCCACAATCAGAAAATTACGTTCGCTTACGTGATTTTGGAGGACTTCGCTGAGGCCCGCGATGGGGTCTTGATCATAAAGTCGGGGCGAACCCGGCAGATGGGCGAGCCGCCGCTGCGCCAATCGAGCATAAAATTGGTGCGTGTCGATGAACGGTTCCCAAACCGGGACTGTGGGACTCCTGCACCATTTGGCAAACGCGGCCGAGGACGCGTCTCGGCACGATCGTATGACGATTATCATGATCGAGGGCTGAACGTCGGAGGACAAGATCAAGCAACGCTTAATAGCTTTCATTTCAGGTACGCAGCCAGGCGCGGGTGTAGGCTGACGAATGATCCGACGCCTGACTCGTATGCGGTTCTGGATTTTCGAAGTAACCTCAGCCAATTTTCCTTCGATCCTGACGTCGTCCGCCGCGGCACTTACAGTCAAGTCATTGCGCTTTTCGGCATTGGTACCGCGAGCGCCGCTTCCGACGGGCTGACTGACCGACGGGTCGAGACCAAGCAATACCATTCGCTGCCGCATAAGCCGGTTTGCGTGGTGTTCAAACTGGCAGTCGGCGGGGCCGCCAGCTTCCTCCGGATTAATGACTTGGAAGCACTGAAGGAGTGGGGCAACCGCTACATTCGAGCCGACGAACAATCCTGGGCATTGTCGCAGTAGATCATTCTCGTTGATTCCGGATCTCGTACGAGGGGCTTATGGCGGAAGACGGAGCACCCAAGACGGATGCGCTTTTCCGAAAGACGGTCCCGCTAAGAGAACAGCAGCATCTCAAAGAAGGCCGTGAGTATCGGCTCGGCAAGGAGGAGGCTGCTAAACTGCCTTGGTGCGGAATCGGTCTTTCCGGTGGTGGGATTCGGGCGGCTTCCCTCGCGCTTGGCGTCATGCAGGCTCTCGCCGAGAAGGATCTGCTCAAGCACTTTGATTACATTTCCAGCGTGTCGGGCGGAGGTTACCTCGCCTCATCATTGCAGTGGTGGTGGTCACGCGTTCCCCGTGAGGACCCCGTCGACAAGGACGCCGTGACCTTCGGTCTAAGCCCGCTTGATTTTCCGTATGGGCCAGCACCGCCAGAGGGTGAAGCCGAAGCAGTTAAACCGGACAGTACGGGTAACGCTCTCCGGCGCGCGCGAGCCAACCTCGCGTTCTTGAGAACGCACAGTTCCTACTTGACGCCCGGCGGCGGCTTAACCGCGTGGTCGATGCTTGCCGTAGTGCTGCGGACGGTCGTCATCAGCTTGCTGGCCTGGATTCCATTGCTAATAGGATGTTTCGCAATCATCGGCCTCCTCGATTGGAATCTCGTCGGGCTTCTCGCTAACAAGTTAAATTTAATCTCTCCTCTGGGTGGCCTCGTTGACGCTCAATGGATGAAACATTGCGACCATAATTTTGAGTGCGATCTTAGCTACCCTGCGATCTACGCGATCGCGCTCTACCTTTTCTATGGGATTTGTTTGCTGTTCATTGCGGGAGGAATATTCTTTGCCTTGCTTAGTCGTGCGCCCCAAGACAGCAACGACAATCTGCAGACAGTCGTCGGCATGGTTCTCGCGATCATCGCCGCCATTGCAGGCGAACTTTACCTGTACCATCAC